>JAEMQC010000110.1 GCA_022758985.1 Campylobacteraceae bacterium | reverse complement strand
TTGTAGCAATCATTACCCCAAAAATTAATGAAACGGCCAAACCGTTCCATACCGGGTCTAGCACGATAACAAACGATGCCAGCGCAATAGCTAGCGCAGTCAGAAGTATCGGCCTAAATCTTATGGCAGCCGCTTCTATTATCGCATTTTCTAATGTTTTGCCTCTTCTGATAAGTTCATCCGTAAAATCTATAAGCATGATAGTGTTTCGCACGACGATACCAGCCAGAGCTATGAAACCTATCATACTAGTGGCCGTAAAATAGGTAGGGATAACAACGTTCATAACCGCATGTCCAAACATAATACCGATAAGTGTAAGCGGTATGGCGCTCGTTACGATACCCGGTACTCTAAAGCTCTTATAATAGGCCACCATAAGCAGATATATCATCAAAACGGCTACGCCAAAGGCGCTTCCAAGGTCCCTGAAAGTATCGAACGTAACCTTCCATTCACCGTCCATTACAATATGATATTTTTTGCCAGTGGCTATCTCGGTCAAATCTATATTAAACCTTGGACTATGATCCCATTCAGCCTTAAAGCCCGGTATCTCGAATAGTTTGTTTCTAATCTCAAATTGCGCATATACAGAGCCTCTTTTATCCATTTCGCCGGTAACTATTGTCACTTCTCTGAGGTCTTTTGACGTCACTGCCTTGTCTTTTGAAGTCAGCTCCGCCGTTACCAACTCTTTTATGCTAACAAGTTCGCCGCTACTTCTTGACGGCACTTTTAGCGCAAGAAGAGTGTCTATATCAGTTTTTTGAGTTCTATCCAGACGAACGAATATATCGATTGGGTCTTTCTCGTTTTTCTCTAGTACAACCGCCGGTTTTACGCCCTCCCCGCCTACCATTAGGGCCGCCGCTATATCTTCTACGCTGACGCCAAGAGCCGCCGCTTTTTGAAAATCGGGCTTCAAAACATACTTCATCATAGGTTTATCGCCAAGTATATCGGTATCTACTACACCCTCTGTCTTTTTAAATATATCTTGGATTTTCTCGGCCAAAATCTCTCTAGAGCGCTTATCCGAGCCGTATATTTCAAAAGCCAATGTGGCAAGCACAGGCGGTCCAGGAGGGTCTTCTACTAGTTTTATGTTTGCGGCGCCAAGAGCTTGACACGCTTGGATTTTTGGTCTAAGCATACTTACAAATTCGCTAGATTGAAGCTCCCTGCTTCCTTTATCTCTCAGATTTACTCTGATTTCGGCTATATTTTCACCGCTCTTTATTGCCGTTCCGCGCAAAAGCCCGTTAAAATCAGGTATTCCGGTTGTTCCGACAAAGCTTTCAAAATCTTTTATATCCTTTTCTTTTTTGAGTACGTTTTCTATGCACTCGACTGTCTTTTGAGTTTGCGTAATGGAAGCGGAGGTTGGCAAATCGACCGTTATATTAAAGGTATTTACGTTGCTAGCCGGAAGCATTTTTGCCTTTACAAGCCCAAAAACAGGCAGCGTTAGCGACAAGACGAATAGCCCTATCACCGAGAACATAAATATATACCGCTTTCTACGCTCTTGCAGCATTTGACGGACATATCTGTCGTAAAATCTATAGGTCTTCGTATCTTCGAATGAAAATTCATGTGCATCGTGATGAGGCTTTAAAAATCTATATGCGAGCCACGGAGAGAAGGCAAAAGCGATAATAAGCGAAGAAAACATCGCCACGGGAACGTTAAACGGGATAGGCCCCATATAAGGTCCCATCATACCGGTAACGAACGCCATCGGAATAAACGCCATCACGACTGCTATAGTAGCTATAAAAGTAGGGTTTCCGACTTCATTTGTAGCGTTTATAATTAGCTTTGCCTTATCTTTTTCCTGTCCTAGCGCAAAATGTCTATGTATATTCTCTATAACAACTATGGCGTCGTCAACCAATAGTCCAAGCGACAATATAAGCGCAAACAGCGTAATTCTGTTTATCGTCTGGTCTATCATCATTCCCGCAAATAATGTCAACGCAAAAACAAGCGGAATCGTAATCGATACAATCGCCGCCTCTTTTAATCCAAGCATAAAATATAGCAGCAACACTATGATGCCGATAGAGATAGCCAAGTGAAACATCAGCTCATCCACGACGTGCCCAGCTTTATATCCGTCGTTTCTAGTGACTATAAGCTCTATATCTTTAGGCAGACTCTTTTTTATCTCTTCTAGCTTTTGGCTTACGGCTTCGCTGACAACAACAGCATTCGAACCTCTCTTTTTTGCCACATACAATGTAAGCTGTCCGCTTTTCTCTCCAGCTTTTGCGCCCTCAAAAGCTTCTCCTTTGACTATCGAGGCCGACTGCTTCGTCTGCACGTTCTTGCTATCTTCTATTTTGGCTATCTCTCGCAGGTATACTATATGCCCACCCCTAGAGGCTACGATTATTTCGCCGAGATCCTCATAGTTTTTAAGATATCCCTCGAAACCGACTTCGACACTTAGCTTTTCACCCTCTATCTTTCCAACAGGCAGAGATGATGCAGCGGACGCTATCGCTTTTTGTACGTCAAAAACGCTGATATTGTAAGCCGAAAGCCTTGCGGAGTCGAGCCAGATATTAAACTGTCTTTTGTTTTCGGGCTTTATACCGACAACCGATACGTCTTTTATTCTGGCAAGCTCGTCGCTTATCTCTCTAGCTGATGCAAAAAGTGCGCTTTCGTCGATATTTTTTGACGTTACGGCTACGGTATATATCGGTACTTCGTCTATATCCATAGGTTTTACTAGCGGTTGAGAGGCATTTTTCGGCAACAAATCTATATTTTGCATGACTCGGTCATATAGCTTAAGAAGCGATCTCTCTTTATTTTCGCCGACCTTGAACTGTACAGTTACGACGCCAAATCCGTTTTGAGCCATACCAAATATATGTTCTACGCCTGTTAGTTCGTTTAGCTTTTTGGATAGAGGCTCTACTATTACTTTTTGGACATCTGCAGAATTCGCACCCGGATAGGCTACTATCACGCTAGCGGAAGGTACGTCTATCTGAGGATTCTCCTCTTTTGGCGTAAAAGTAAAGGCAAAAATACCCATTATAAGAATAAAGACGGCTATTATAGGAGTCAAAGGATTTTTTAGAAAAGCCTGCGCCGCCCTACCCGCAAAGTTTAAGTGAATCTCGCGTTCAAGCTCTTTTAGCTCCTCTTCTGTTTGGTGAAGCTCTTTGCTGATTATTTCACAGTTTTCTTTGATATCGTTTTGCATTATGGATTACTCCGCTTTTTGCCCGTCTTGCAGGCTCTCTTTCGGATTTTCTATAATTTTGGCGCCGTTGTTTATTCCCTCTACGCTGGCATATTCGCTACCCTGCTTTTTGATTTTTACGGGCCTAAACTTAGCAATACCTCCGACATATTCGAATACGCCAAGCACCCCGCCTCTTTTTGTAAGCGCACTAACCGGAACCGACGCCTGCACACCACAGTCTTTGGAGAGTATTTTGACGAACATTCCGCTATAAAGCCCGTCTTGTTCTTTTGGCTTTGCTCTTAAAGAGAAATTTCTAGCCCCTGCGCCGCTAGGCGCTATCGAAACTATCTTAGCCTCGGCGATTTTTTGCCCGGTTTTAAACTGTAAATTCTGCCCCACTTTAAAATTTAACAGCTCTTGCTCGTATATGTCGGCCTTGATTTGAAGATCGTTTTTGCCACTGATAAGAATGATCGGTTGACCTGGCATCACCATAGAGGCTAGTGTTGCGTATTTTTTTAGTATTACGCCGTCTATAGGCGCTCTTACGCTAGAGTATCCCTGCTCATTTCTCGCAAGCGAAAGCATCGCCGAAGAAGAGTTCATCATCTGCGTTTTCGTCTCGTAATTTAGCTTTGCTCTTTCATACTCTTTTTCAGATACAACGCCTTTTTCAAAAAGATTTTTGTATCTCTCGTAATCCTTTTTGGCATCATCTGCCGCCGCTTTAGAGCTTATATAGTTTGCGTTCGCTGACTGCACCGCCGCCTGCGTAGAAGCCGTGTCTATCTCAAAAAGAAGCGCGCCTTTTTTGACAACGTCACCCTCTTCTACATATATTTTTTTTACATAGCCGCCGATTTTTGAGGATATGACGCTCTCGTTTTTTGAGTATACGACACCGGATATCTCCGTCTCCAAAGTGCCGCCGCCAACCGTATAAAGCTTCGGCGCCCCAAAAAGAGATACTGATATCACAAAAGCTGCAAAAATACTCTTTTTCATCTCTTAATCCTTTACTCCTAGTCCAATTGTATATTTATATTCGGCCTTCGAGTTTAGATACATGGCTTTAGCCTCTATCTCTTTCGCCGCCGATATTGAAGCTTCCGCCTCTTTTTTTAGAAGTTCGCTTATATTTGTAAGCCCGTTTTGATACTTTAGTTTATAATTTTCAAATATCTGTGTCGCCAGCTGCTTTGCCAAACTGTTTTGTGCAAGCAGATGCTCTTTTTGTTTCATATCCAGCTCTTTTTGTTTTGAGTCGAATTTGGCGTAGTTTTTCATCGAAGCCGCCTCAAAAGAGGCTTTCAAATATTCCGCCCTAGCAGCCTCTCTTTTAGCGCTTGCTGCTCCAAAATCCGTCAGGCTATATGAAAGGCCGACTCCTACCATATAAAAATCTTTTGACGACGAAGTAGTAAAAGTATTGTCGTTATACCCGTATTTCGCAAAAGCTACCACTTTTGGTAAATATTCGGAGAGTGTAGCGTCGCTTCTATTTTTGGCGGCGCTTGCCATAAATATGGAAGCCTTTAGCTCCTCCCTATCCTCCGGATTTCCGGTTTTTATATCAACTTCATAAAAAGTTCCGACATCATCTATGCTTTCGTCATCCGTTAAAAATCTGAGATAGTGTATCGAAGTTTCATAATTCTTTTTTGCTTCAAACAGCCTAGCCTCGGCGGTTGTTTTGGCAAGAGACGCCTCCATAATATCTGTCTTGGAGGCTAGTTTTTCTCTGTACATCTCATTCGTATTTTTTACTATCTGCTCTACGCTTTTATATGAGATTTCCATTGCATCTACGTATCTTTTTGACGCAACGGCAAAATTATAAGCCTTTAGCGTCTCAAGAGCCAATTTTTTCTCATCTTTTTTGGAGATAAGCAATGCAGCCGCTTCCATATTTTTGGCAGCCTTCTCTTCGTTATAAAGCATAAACCCTGTAAACAACGGCACTCTGTATTCGGCAGTCGTTTCAAAGTTGTTTATTGTTTTTGGGTCGTTCAAGTCCGAAATAGCAAAATCGGCCTGTGTTACCTCTCTGCTTGAAAGCTTATTCATAAAGACGTAAGCCGCATGGTTAGTTCTGCTGAAATTTTCGTTTAGGCTTATCTCGCCAAACTTCTTTGAAGATATCTCTTTTAACCTAGCCTTTGCTATTTCTAGATTTAACTTTTTTGCTTTCAGCTCTTTATTGTTTTCTAGCGCTTTTTTTAGTATTTCGTCGAATTCGTACTGTTTAGCCTCTAGAATAAACGGCAAAACAGCTATCAACAGCAGTCTTTTCAAGGGCTACCTCGTTTTATTATAAATATAATGCTGAATGAATTATAACATAACAGTGCATTATTTGATATATCTTTTTGGCAACAATAGGTACAATAATCAAAAGGAGTAATGATGCAAGAAGGCATGAATATATATGAACTCGCTTTGTTTGCGGTAGTGGCGGCTGCTACTTTTTTTATTTTAAAAACAAAAAAATAAAAGCGCTAAGAAAGGCAGGGGATAGATTTTTAGCTCGATTTCTTAAGTCTAGGCTTTTTACGAAATCTTCATAGCTTTAACCCTGAAGATATTTTTTAACAGTCTCGTTTTATCATGCGCATACATTCTTATTTTGCAACCTGAATCGCAACATACTGAATATTTTTATAAACGATCGTTAAGCAGTTTTATTATTTTTTAGTATTTGGAGCGCTAAAATAAAACAACTATAATTGTAGGCATAGGAGAACAATGGATGCAAAACAGATTTTTAAGTAGTGCAAAAACTGGTAGCGGGTGGTAAATTTGGCTCCGATAAAAAAGGCTAGAGGATTTATATGCAGCGCATTAGCCGCTTATTGTCTATTGTCTGCTCCATTGTTTGCCGAAGAGAATTTTTTAGATAAAACACAAAATAGCTCCGCCTACATAGAAAAAATCAATCCTGATGAAATAGATTTGTCGAAAATATTTAGCGTCGATTTGAGACGCGACGAAAACTTCCTAAAAGCGATAGACAGCTCTATTCAATTTTACACAAGCATTCTTGGAACGGACGAGCAATTCACGTATGGAAACGAGCAGTATACGCCTCTACAGATGCTTCAATCCCTTATTATGTTCAGAAAAATGGTTGCAAAAGATAGGCCTTACGATGAGTTTTTGGTCGAACTAAAAGAGTATTTTGATGTTTATAGCACAAGAGCGTCGTCAAACGGGTCGAAGTTTACGGGATACTACACCCCAGAAATTCAAGCGAGTCAAGTAAAAACAAAGACGTTCAAATATCCACTCTACCTAACAAAAGCAAGGCTAAAGTCTTCAAAGCCTGATTTTTATGTTCAAACCAGAAACGACATCCGAACGATGGAGATGGAGGGGGCCGCTATACTGGCGCTAAATGACGGTCAGATGCTAAACCTACAGTATGCCGGCAGAAAAAGAGCGATAGACGAACTAGCAAGCCAAAAAGCAAAGATAGTCAAAAAGATAGTCAAAAAAGACGGCAAGAAAAAAGCTGTACTTGTCAAAGTAAGGCAAGCGCCGAAAACAAAGGCTGTTTTTTATATTACGGATACAAAGCCGCTAGGTTCATTGTCTACGGAGCTAGTGCCCGGTTATAGCGCCGCTATGGATATGAATGTGACGCCGGTAGGAAGTCTTATCTATGTAAAGAGCAAAGAGACCTCAGACTATTCCGGTTTTGTGGACGGCAATGCAAAAGAGGAGAAGAAGAGCGGGTTTGAAAGCTTTATGCTTGTTCACGATATCGGCGGAGCGATAAAAGGAGCCGGACGTGTCGATATATATTGCGGCGAAGGCAGAAGCGCTCAAAGCTGCACATACAACGTATCGTCGAAAGGCTTTGTGTATCTTCTGGTAGCAAAAAAAGAAGCATTAAAAGATTTTTCATCACAAGAGGTTAAATAGATTTATGGATAGAAGGCTTTTTACAAAATTATGTCTCAGTGGCGCCGCAAGCGTGCTTATGGCAAATGAGAGCATAATGGAGAAAAAAAACGTAGAGATTTTCTTAACGGTCGATGACGGCTGGAACCACAAAAAAGAGATTTTAGAGATAGCAAACCACTATAAAGTACCTCTCAATCTATTTATTATCGGCAAAGTTATCGAACAAGACCCGAAAATTTGGCAGTCCGCAATAGAAAAAGGTCATATGCTAGGCTCGCATACATACAATCACCATAAGCTTTCAAAAATAGACGAAGAGACCATAATAGCCGATTTCAAGCAGTACAAAAACTGCGTTATAAGCTCTCTTGGTAGAGAGAACTATGAAAAAATAAAATTTTTTAGATACCCGTACGGTGATATGGGAAATAAAAGCACGAAGCCTACTACCAAAAAATTGATCGAGGATAACGGCTGGAAGACCTCTTGGTGGAATATGGATCTCTCATTTGCCTCTTCGTCATACGGGATGAGGGCTTATAAAGACCCAAAAGACCAGCTTGCATACTTCTCAAGAAACCTAAAAAGTATAAACGTGCCGCTTTTTCACTTCAAGGATCCCGATGCAAAAGCCATAGAGCTTGTAATAAAATTCGGACTTGAAAACGGATACAAATTCGCAAGACTGGACAGCAAAAAAGCCCTTTTAAGCTAAATGCTCTCTAAAGCATATATAGAGATAACCAACTTTTGCGGTCTAAATTGCGATTTCTGTGAACCTAAAAAAGCAAAACCAATGCAGATGGGGCTTGGCTTATTCGAAACGATAAGCCGAGAATTGCAAGATAAGACACAAGATATAGCATACCACATGCTCGGCGACCCAGCCACGGTAGAAAATCTAAGCGATTATCTGGATATATCTTTCAAATACGGTTTTAGAGTACATATAACGACTAGTGGATATTATCTGGATAATAAAATAGCGTCTACTCTTATGCATAAAGCAGTAAAGCAGGTAAACTTTTCGCTCTCTTCTTTTTATTCAAACGGTAAGCACAACAAGCAAACGCTGGATGAGTATCTATCAAAAATAACAGCTTTCGCAAAAAAAAGCATCGAAAAACCGAAACGTTTTGTAAACCTGAGACTCTGGAATATCGGAAACGAACGTTACAATGACTTTAACCGGAATGTGGAAACTATTTTAATACGGGAGTTTGGCGAAGGGAGTGACTTTGATGCCAAAAAGAGAAGATTGGCGCCGTATACGATGCTTGTCAAAGATACAATGTTCTCTTGGCCTGATATAGACAAGGCGGAGCTTGCAAACACGGGAAGTTGTCACGCCGTCAAGGGGCAACTCGGGTTTTTGGTTGACGGCACAGTAGCGCCGTGCTGTCTAGACGCAAAAGGCGTAATGAGACTTGGGGATATTAAAACAACGCCGCTTGAGGAAATATTGAATTCAAAACGTGCGATTGAGATGAAACGGGGATTTGAGCAGAACATATTAATTGAAAAAATGTGCCGTACCTGCGGCTTTAGAGAGATGAGGTTATAAAGCCGCTACAAGGTTCCTGCCGCCTTTTTTTGCCTCATACAGAGCATCATCTACCCGTTTTAGCATATCCCTAGTGTTTGATTCGAACCTATATTCGGAAACGCCAAAGCTGGCGGTTACCCTTCCGGCTTTACCGAAATCGGTGGTTTCTATTATTTTTCTGAGGTTCTCGGCGGTTGATTTGGCGCCCTCCAAATCGGTATTTGGAAGCATTAGCATAAACTCCTCCCCACCCCATCTTGCAAATACATCCGTTTCTCTGACGTTCGCAGAAACAACTTCACATAATTTTATGAGTACTTCGTCGCCTATATCATGTCCGTATGTGTCGTTAATATCTTTGAAGTGGTCTATGTCAAACATAACAAGCGAAAGTGGTAGATTATATCTGTCTGATTTTTTGACCTCGAAAGAGAGAAGTTCGTTTAGTTTTAGCCTGTTGTATATTTTTGTCAAAGGATCCGTCGTGGCTAGCTTTTCTAGTATTTTTGCCTCTTCTTCAATATCCGTAATATCAGATAAAGACACTATGTAAAGCTCTTCGTCCTCTTCCGGAAATTTGGTCGTCTTGACCATAAACGTCCTAGGCTCGCCCGTCTTAATATTGACTATTTTTGCTATATTGCGCTCAAACTTGCCCTCTATAATATTTCTTACCCAACTCTCGCCTTCTATCCTGTGTATTGCCTTTTCATCGTCTATAAACTGTGAATCCAATGTCCCATAAAACGATATAAAATCAGCGATACTGCTTCTAGCAAAAAAGTCCAAAAAACTCTTATTGGCCTCGATAATATTAACGCCATCCATCAGGATAATCATATTGTCTTGAAAGTTCAAGATTGTCTCAAATCTTCTTCTTTGCTTTTCAAGCTCTTTTTCTAGAATTATCTCGTGGCCTTTTTTATCTATAACGGATATTAGATTGTCGGTATCTACCGGTTTTATCAAAAAGTCGCTGACATTTATCTCTATCGCTTCCAGCAAAAATTCCGATTCGCTATGGGCGGTAGTGATAATGATCGTAATCGCCTTGTCTATTCCTCTTATCTCGCGAGCCATCTCTAGACCCGTCATCAGCGGCATTCTAATATCAGTGACTATGATATCCGGCCTATACTCCCTAAAAATCTTAAGTCCCTCTTCCCCGTTTGAAGCCGTAACGACGTCTTTAACAACACGTTTTAGCACTCTTTCAAGCTGCTCTCTAATGATGTCTTCATCTTCGACATACAGAAGTTTAATCGGAATTTTACTTTTTATCTCCACACCCTATCCATTATCAACATCAAAATAACTATTTAATAGTCTCCACAAGATCTACTAGCGCAACCAGCTTAAATCGCTAAGCGCTATCTTCCTTTTTGTCTATTGCGGCAAGCTCTATTTGAAATCTGGCACCGTTTGGCTCGTTAAGCGCAAAAATTAATCCATTCATATTGTCTTCTATGATCATTTTACACATATAAAGCCCTATTCCCGTGCCTTTTGTCTGATCTTTTGTCGTAAAGTACGGCTCAAATATCTTTTCCAAAATATCGGACGGAATTCCGCCTCCGTTATCTGTAACGGTTAAAATGGCCATACCTTCTTTGTTTTTATATGTTCTTATCTCTATTTTACCGCCTTTGTTGCCGGCTCCTAGTTTTTCAACTATCGCATCTTTTGCGTTCGTGATTAAGTTTAGCACAACCTGCTTGAATTCATTTTCATATCCGTCTACAATCAACTCCTCATCCGCAAACTCCGTAACAACTTCTATCTTGTTGTTTTTTAGTTGTAAATCGGCTATTTTTAAGACTTCCAATACCGCTTTGTTGACGCCAAACGGCGCTTTGGGCTTATCCGGTCTAAAGAAGTTTCTAAAATCGTCTATTGTTTTGGACATATACTTCACTTGCGCCATAGCATCCGTTGTGAGGCGATCTAGATATTTTTCATCCAAATCATTTAGCTGATACGAAAGCTTTATATCTTGTATCATAAGACCGAGAGCGTTGAGAGGCTGTCTCCATTGGTGAGCTATAGCGCCTATCATTTCACCCATGGCGGCCATTTTGCTCTGCTGAATAAGGAGTTTATCTTTTTTTCTAATCTCCATAACGCTCTTTTCAACCATAGCTTCCAGATTTTCGTTTATCTCTTTTAGTTTTTCTTCAGCGTCTTTTCTTGCGGTTATATCTAGACATATAAATATCTTTACGCTCTTGCCGTCCATCCACTCCCCAAGCTTCTCCGTTACGGCATACCACTCTTTTGTCAGCTCATTGTAGTACTCGTAAGTAGATAAAGCAACATTCTGCTCTCTGGATTCGTATGGATTATTAGTTGCAAGATACGAGTCTCGACCTATCATCTCGCCGAATTTCGCAATAGCGTAGTTATTGGCAAAAATTACCTCATGCTTAACGACGTCGCTAACGTATATAATCGCATTTATCGAATTTAATACACCGGCGAAGTTTCTGTTTATGGCTCTTAGGTTATTAGCCATAACCTCTGTTTTTTCTATTTGGCTTTTTAGTTTCCAAGAAGAGGATATTGTTTTGTAGATAAAGAGCAAAGATAAAAAAACAAAAACGGAAGCAAATGAAGTTTTAAAGGCAAATATAAAACCGTTTGCATCTATCTGTGGGTTATTCTCGTACGTAGCAAGCGTAAAAATGAGTATCTCTAGAATGATGAATATACAACTGAATACAAACAGTACGCACTTATTTTTATTCATGCGTTACTCTACAATAAAATAACAAAAATATCTCCTTAAAATAACAAAAAAACGCCGTTTTATGCCTTTAATTTATAGCGCCTATTCTTAACTCTTTCGATGTCTGCTTCCTCTTTTGTTTATTTAAACGTACTGGCTAATTCTACGGTTTTTTTAAGCGTCGGCAAAAATTTGACAAATTCATCTAAACCCATCATCGTCGAAGCGTCAGAGAGGGCATTTTTTGGCTTTGGATGCACCTCAAAGAAAAATCCTTTTACGTTACATATTGCTGCACATTTGGCAAGGTACGGAGCGTATTGTGGATCTCCTCCGCTTTTGTTTCCCTCGCCGCCCGGCTTTTGAGTGGAGTGCGTTGCATCCATAATAAGCGGAAAGCCAAAAGAAGCCATATCGAGCAGATTACGATAGTCCACTACGAGGTTGTTGTAGCCAAACATCGTGCCCCTCTCGGTTAGCATGATATTTTCCGCCCCGCTCTCTTTTAGTTTGTTGACGACGTTTTTCATGTCTTCGCCGGACATAAATTGCGGCTTTTTGACGTTAACCGGTTTGCCTGTCTTTGCGGCGGCAATCAGAAGGTCAGTTTGTCTTGCCAAAAAAGCCGGTATCTGGAGAATATCTACGTAGTTTGCCGACATCTCGGCTTGATAGCTCTCGTGTATATCGGTCACGGTAGGCACGCCGAATTTATCCGATATTCTCTTTAGCTCCTTTAGTCCCTCTTTTATTCCAGGACCTCTACAGCTGTTTATGGAGCTCCTGTTTGCTTTGTCGAAAGAGGCTTTAAAGACGTATTTGACTCCAAGTTCTTTGCAGGCGACCGAAAGCTTTGAAGCTATTTCGTCGTTAATCTCGCTACTTTCTAGCACGCAAGGCCCGCCAAACAAAAACATATCATCGTTAGTTATTTCAAAAAAATTACCTATTTGCATTATCAAAATCCTTATATTCTTTAGCAATTGTAAGAGGTTTTAGCTTACAATTTGCGCTAAAAAAGGGTTATTTTGAAAAATATAAGATTGCCAGCGGAATGGGAAGAACAGAGCTTTGTGCAGCTGACGTGGCCGCACGAAAATAGCGATTGGGGACCATATCTGAACGAAGTAGAGCCGGTGTTTTTGAACGTAGCCAAAGAGGTCGCAAAAAGACAAATCCTGCTAATAGTCGCTCATGACGACGAAAAAATAATAGGCAAACTAAAAAACTTCGGCGTCAACATCTCAAACGTAAAAATAGTCGAGATAGAATCGAATGATACGTGGGCTAGAGATCACGGCGGTATCACGGTACTAAAGAATGGAAAGCCGGTGGTAATGGACTTTTTGTTTAATGGCTGGGGTCTTAAATTTGCCGCCGACAAAGACAACCTAATCACCCAAAATCTTGCGAAGGCGAAGTTTTTTAAAAACGCAAAAGTAAAAAGCGTAAGCTTTGCGCTAGAAGGCGGAAGCATAGAGACTGACGGAAAAGGCACGTTGCTGACTACAAAAGAGTGTCTACTGTCTCAAAATAGAAACAAAGGGATGTCAAAATCCAAAATAGAGAAAAAACTCAAAAAATATTTCGGTTTTGAGCGAATATTATGGCTAGAACACGGCTATCTTGCGGGTGATGATACGGATAGCCATATCGATACGCTGGCTAGATTTTGCGATGAAAATACTATTTGCTACGTCTATTGCGACGATCGCGACGACGAACACTATATAGAGCTAAAACTAATGGAAGAAGAGCTTGAAAAGCTAAAAACGGCTGACGGTAAGCCTTATAAATTGGTTGGACTCCCTATGCCTGACGCCAAATATGACGAAAGGGGCAATAGACTACCGGCTACGTACGCCAATTTTCTTATCATAAACGGGGCAGTATTGGTACCAACATACAACGATAAGCACGATATTGAGGCTATAAAACTGTTAGGAGAGTGTTTTAAAGACAGAGACATAGTACCGATAGACGCAAGTGCGCTTATACTATGGCACGGCTCTATCCACTGCATAACGATGCAATATCCAAAAGGGGTTATATGAGACTAAAAGTAGCGTTAATACAGCAAAGCTGCTCCGAAAACAGAACCGAGACGGTAGCAAAAACTATTGGCATGATAAGAGAGGCCGTCTCCAAGGGCGCAAAACTAGTATGCCTTCAGGAGCTACATACCGGCGTATATTTTTGTCAAGCTGAAGATGTAAATAGGTTTGATATGGCCGAACCTATCCCAGGACCATCTACCGATGAGTTTGGAGCCGTGGCCAAAGAACTAGGAGTCGTAATAGTGCTCTCTTTATTTGAAAAAAGAGCGGCAGGGCTATATCACAATACGGCCGTGGTATTAGAAAAAGACGGTAGCATAGCCGGAACATACCGTAAAATGCACATACCTGACGATCCGGCGTTTTATGAAAAATTCTACTTTACGCCGGGTGACCTAGGATTTAAGCCAATAAAAACAAGCGTCGGCAATCTCGGAATACTTGTGTGTTGGGATCAGTGGTATCCAGAAGGAGCCAGAATAATGGCCATGAACGGTGCGGACATGCTAATCTACCCTACAGCCATAGGCTATAACCCGGATGATGAGAAAGACGAACAGATAAGACAAAGAGACGCATGGATAATCTCTCAAAGAGCTCACGCCGTAGCAAACGGTCTAAACGTAATCAGCATAAACAGAGTCGGGCACGAACCGGACTTTTCTGGCGTGTGTAGCGGAATCAAGTTTTGGGGTAATAGCTTCGTAGCCGGTCCGCAAGGCGAATTTCTGGCGCATGCGTCCGAAGAAAACGAAGAGATAGTAGTCTGCGAAATAGACTTAGAACGCAGCGAAAACGTACGCAGATGGTGGCCTTTTTTTAGGGATAGAAGAATAGACGCATACGGCGAAATACTCAATAGGTGGGGTAGATGATAATAATCCCTGCTCGCCTCGCCTCAACAAGGTTTCCAGGCAAAATAACGGCGGACGTACTCGGTCTTCCAATGGTTATTAGATGCGCCAAAAACGTCTCGTCCGTTGACGATGTAGTGGTAGCATGCGACGATGAGAGTGTTAAAGAACTATGCACATCATACGGCATCAAAGCAGTCATAACATCAAAAGAGCACAATAGCGGAACTGATAGGATAAACGAAGCCGTAAAACTACTAGGCTTATCCGACGGTGAGATAATAGTAAACGTGCAGGCCGACGAGCCTTTCTTAGAAAAAGAGGTGGTTGCGGCCGTAAAAGAACTTGTCAAAAACGAGAGAAACAGTTTTAAGATGGCAAGCTGCTACAAATCGATAGATAAGCACATGGCGGAAAATCCAAATATGGTAAAAGTAATAACAGACAAAGACGGATATGCGATATATTTCTCCAGAAGTATCATTCCGTACGATAGAGACGGGGGTTTTTACGACTACAACGGACATCTGGGCATATACGGTTTTGACGTTATAAGCCTTAGGGAGTTTTGCGCTCTCGGTAGCTCAAGGCTTGAAAATATAGAAAAACTGGAACAACTAAGAGCAATAGAAGCTGGATATAAAATAAAGATGGCAAAAGTAGAAACAAAGAGCTTTGGGATAGATACGCCTGAAGACCTAGCCGAGGCGCTAGCCGTATTTGGAGAAAAAAGTGAATAAAACAAAGATAAAAGCGTTTATATTTGATGTGGACGGCGTGCTGACGGGCGGGGAAATCATCTACACAAATGGCGGCGAAGAGGCGAAGGTATTTAATATCAAAGACGGCTGGGCGATAGTTGAAGTCAAAAAACACGCATTTGTAACAGGAATTATTACAGGTAGAAGCAGTGAGCTAGTCGCAAAAAGGGCCGCTGAACTAAAGATAGATTTTCTTGTGCAAGGTGAGCTAAAAAAACTGGACGCATACGAAAAATTCAAAGCAGAGTATAACATTAAAGACGAAGAGATAGCCTATATCGGTGACGACATTATAGACCTACCAATACTCACCCGTTGCGGCTTTGCGGTGTGCCCTGCAGACGCAAATGACGAAGTAAAATCAAGGGTGCATATGATTAGCCGTTTTGTCGGCGGTAAAGGTGCGGCAAGAGAGATGATAGAAGAAGTACTAAAAGCCAAAGGGATTTGGAAGCAAATAGTTGAAGATTTCATAAAAATAAAATAGCTTTGCTGTATGTTGGCACACATAGCAAAGCGTACTTATGGACCCCTTAGCCTAAAGCGCCCTAATCGGCTCGGCGCTAGGTTTGCCCCAAAAATAGCCTTGCGCTAGATGCACCCCGCTTTCCATGACCCATTCTGCTTCAGGCAGTGTCTCCACTCCCTCGGCAAGAACGGTTATTCCGTGGTCTGTAGCGACTTTCATTAGTGCGCCGAATATGGATTGTTTAAAAGAGCTTGAATCTATGCCGCTTATTATCTCTCTATCGATTTTGATTATATCGGGCTGTATTTGAGTTAGCATGCTAAGCGAAGAGTATCCGCTCCCTACGTCGTCTAGGGCCACCATAAAACCATGGTTTTTGTAGAAATCTAAAATTTTTTTGAGGTGTTGCGTGTCGGACATTTGTTCCGTTTCGACGACTTCAAATACTACATTTTTTGGGTCAAATTCAAGCTGCATAGCCCATCTGACCGTATCTAGCAGGCAGTTTTGCGGATTGTATATGGCGGTTGGCAAAAAGTTTATGAATACTTTTTTGTCTATTCTTTTGACTGCCGCCGTCTTGAGAGCGGTCTCTCTCGCCACTCTATCGAGATAAAAAAGCATATCGCCCCGTCTTGCGGTATCTAGTATTTGATTTGGCGATAATATGCTCCCGTCGTCCCTGACCCCGCGCAAAAGCGCTTCATACCCATATATCTCCCCCGACTCTACCTCGACGATAGGCTGAAAATAGGAGGTAAACGCTTTGTTTCTTATGATATTGGTTATCTCGGAA
>JAEMQC010000034.1 GCA_022758985.1 Campylobacteraceae bacterium | reverse complement strand
GATCAAGCAGAGCTACCTTTTTTTTGGAGCTAAGATGAGGAACGATGCTTATCGCAAAACCCAATTTGTTTATTGCGAGCGGATTTCTATTGCGATCAAAAATAATACCCCTAGCCGGATAGATAAGCTCGGTTTTCATAGAGTTTCTAGAGGATAGCTCTTCGTAATAGGCGTTTGATTTGACGCTAAAATAGAAGACGCGAATAAGAAGCACGGACCATACGACAACGAAAGCGGAGATTATTATACGTTCTCTCAAAGCCTACTCCAAAGAGAGCGCCAAAAGCGTCTCAAAAAACATATACACAAATAGCAAAGCCAAAGAAACACTCAGCGTGTCTTTGAGGAAAAACGCGTCTATCGTGTTAAGCAGCAAGAAATAAGCCGGATATGCGCAAAAAGCGGCCAAAGCGGCTATGCAACGTTTACAATCCAGAAAATTGGATACAAACGGTATAACGTAGTAAATATATATGAACATAAATAGCCAACTAGAAAACAGATAGTATCCTCTGTCCATCTCAAAAATCAACAGATATAGCAGTGCAAACCAGATAATCTCTCTTTTGTTTACACTGTAAGCTATAACCATAAGTACGCCAAATAGCGGCGGCATATACGGATTTAACGTGGTAAGCGCCAAATAGACGATAAAAAACGCCCCGATAAAAGTAAGTTTTATATAGTTTTTATCAGAGATATTTCGTTGCAAATAGGAAAATGCTTGCACTTTATACAGTCCGCCCAGATTTTATGTTCAGGTATCTCTTCTTTTGGAATTTCTACAAATCCGCTTTTTTCAAAAAACTCTTTTCGGTAAGTTAGAGTCAATATCTTCGATAGGCCAAGCCTTTTAGCCTCCTCTTCCAGCTTTTTGACCAAGAGCCTACCTATCCCTTTGCCTCTATACTCCTCTCTTATTATTAGACTTCTTACCTCGGCAATTTCCGGAGAATATATATGTAGCGCGGCAAAACCGACAATCTCTTTGTTATCTCTTGCTATCGTATAGGAACGGATAGTGTTAGCCATCTCGTTTTCGTCTCTATAGAGTATTACGCCGCTCTCCACCTCCTTTTTAACGAGGTTTTGCATATCCGGAATATCTTTTAGCGTAGGTTTTGCAAACTCTATCACTTTGAGACTCCAAAGAGGGCATCATATATTTTGGCAAGCAACGCATCCATCCCGGTCTTCGATAGAGAGGATATGAATATTGCGTCGGGTTTATTTCTTTTGAGTGCGGCAAGCTCGTTTTTGGTTAGCTTATCGGTCTTTGTAAACACCTCTTGCACTATATAGTCTTTTCTATGCAAGCCGAGTAAAAACTCTTTCACCTCGTCGTCTATCTCCATCTTCGGATGCCTCGCATCTCGAAGCAGCAAAAATAGCTTTATCGAAGCCCTCTCGTAAAGAAACCTAGTTAGGTTCTCCTCCCAGAGCTCTTTTTCGCTTTTTGACACCTTCGCGTATCCAAAACCCGGCAAATCCACAAGCCTGAAGCGAAGCCTCTCTCCGTTCTCCTCTGCCTCTATCGCAAAGAAGTTTATAAGCCTTGTCTTACCGGGCGTAGAGGATGACTTTGCCAAACTCTTTTTTGAAGTCAGTGAGTTTATGAGCGAGCTTTTTCCGACGTTGCTGCGACCCAAAAACGCAACTTCTGCAAAATCTTGCGGCAGCGCTTCGCTGCTTTTGGATGCCGATTTTATAAATTCGGCGTTTAATATTCTCATTTTGTTTTTTTCGTACTGTTTTTATCTTCTACGAAAAAGATAAATTTCGCCGGCTTACCACCCTCTTCACCGACAACCGTAGCTTTTTTGGTCGTATCGTTGACGAATATCCTATCCCCGAATACCTTCCTTTTTTCCTCTACGTACTCAACGAAAGCGTCGCCGACAAGCAGATACTCTTTTTGGTTCGGATAGTATGTTATGCTTTTAGCTCTGCCTTTGTACGTTTTGTTGCCTTCTTGAAGCATGACGAAGCTAGCGTTGCCCACGGCTTCGAATCTAATCGGTTTTCTGGCGGCGTCAAAGTAGACGAAAAGCGTATCAGAATATATCGTATCCCCTTCCTTTACAACCTTTACGTTGCCGCTGAATTTAGAGACGCCGCTCTTATCGTCGCCGTCATATCTCTTCGAGGTTATCTCGACTTCGGCAGCAAAACAAGAAGCCGCAATAAGGCTCGCCAAAAAAAATCTAAATAACATATCTATCCCGTCTTAATAATTCAGCTTCGCTCTTATAGAGTTTACGCTGATTTTTTTGTTTTTCATGTCTATCTCCGACGAATCACCGAAAGCGACAAATTTTTCACCCTCAAACCTAAAAGGTGTATCTATCTTTACAATCTGGTTACTCTGAAAATATCTGGCCTTCTGGGTCAAAAGCCTATAGCCGTCGCTTCGATCAACCTTTACTCCGCCTGTCATCAGCGTCTCGTCGCCGCATCTTAACGCATTTTTGGCCAAAATCGTCGACGTAAAATTGGTCTCTTTTTTTAAAATTTTGAAAGCAAAAATTTCATCCCTGTCTTTAAAATGATAACCCACGCCTCCTAAAACTTCTATGCCGCCTCCAGCCGAGAGCTCTTTGTATCTAAACTCTTTCAATACTAGCAGCGGGGTATTTACGAGCGTTCTTTTTGTAATTTCGGCTGAGTCATTTTTCAAAACCACGAATAGCGGCAGAAGCAAGATAGCCGATAAAAAAACGGCTACGGCCAAGAGCCCTTTTTTTTTGATCACAAAACACCTTTTGTGCTAGGGATTCCACTTTTTTCGCTAGCCCTCAGCGCTCTTTTTAACGATACGGCAAACGCCTTAAATGCACCCTCTACGATATGATGCAGATTATGTCCCCTAGCCTTAGTAATATGGGCCGATATTTTCGAATTAAATATGAGCGCACGGAAAAATTCTTCGCAGAGCTCGGCGTCAAATTCGCCTACTTTTCCGCTCAATTTGCCAAGATCAAAATAGAGGTACGGTCTGCCTGAGATATCGATTGCACTTTCTATCAGCGCTTCATCCATGACTATCTTCGCCTCCCCGAATCTCTCTATGGCTCCAACCGGGAAGACCACTTTATGGATTGCTTCGCCGAGAACTATACCGACATCCTCTACCGTATGGTGGAAATCTACGTGCAAATCGCCATTACAATCTAGATTTATATCCATCCCGGAGTGTTTTGCAAGAGTGTTTAACATATGGTCGAAAAATCCTATTTTGCTACTACCATTAAAACTTCCGCTCCCGGATAGTTCTAGCTCAAGCGCTATCTGCGTCTCTTTCGTGTTTCTCTCAATTTTTATCACTGCTTTTCTCCTAATCTAGGCTTACTACAAAAGAGCCGGCGAACTGCCCCTCTTTAATAAAATCTCTTGCCTCCGCCTCGCTTCTAAAATTTGTCAGCATAACCCGATGCATTGGTGATCCCTGATAGTCGTACGTTTTTACGACGGCTTTATATATTCCGTTTACGCTTGCGTATTTCGCAGCCCAGCTATCGGCCCCGCTTTTGTTTCTAAAGGCGCCTATCTGCACTGCTACACTTGAAATATATTTGCCCTCAGACTTGCCCTCTTTTGCTATTTTGCCGTCAAAGCCCAAAACTACTATTTTGACGGGCGCCGTACCGGTTTTATCTATTCCTATGCTTTTACCGGCCGCATAAGAGAGGTCTATAATGCGTCCGTCCACAAACGGCCCTCTATCGTTTATTCTAACCACGACGCTTTTATTGTTGTTTATATTCGTTACTTTGGCTATCGTATTCATAGGAAGAGTCTTGTGCGCCGCCGTGTCTGCGTACATATCGTAAGCCTCGCCGTTTGCGGTTTTTTTGCTATGAAAATCGGGCCCGTACCAACTGGCGATTCCGCTCATCTCTTCGCCGACGGAGACAAAAGTAGGATAATAAGTTTTGCCGAAAACCGAGTAAGGCTTCATATTGTAAACAAAAGACGAAGACGATTTTTTTGACATCTCCTCGGTACTTTTGGGTGCACTCTCCTTGTCGTTCTTGTACGGAACCGTCAATTTTTGTCCGCATCCTGCAAAAAATATGACGCCGATAAGCGCCGCTATAGCTACTCTCATCCTGCCTCGCTCTCCTCGATATCCTCCAAAAACTCTACCATATCTTCGCTATTTGCGGTTTTGGCAAGCGTCAGTACTCTCTTAAAATATATTCTCGTCTCTTTAGGTAAAAACTTCTTATTCGGATCCAAAAGCACATTTAGATCTTTGCTCCCGACCTTCCTAATAACCTTTTTGAGCCTTTCGTCTCCGCAATTATATCCGACGGCGACAAGTCCCCAGTTACCGAATTTTTTGTACATATACTGGCAATAATCGGCAAACGCGGCCGTACACTTTTCGACGTCTTTTCTCTCATCTACGCCCTTGCCGACTTTTAGACCGAACATTCTGGAGGCATACGGCACCATCTGCCAAATACCGGCGGTCTTTGTTTGCTTCAGAGCCACGGAGTTATTAAACTTCGTCTCGGTCATCGCAATCCAGATAAAGCTCTTTGGAACACCCTTCTCGGCCAAGACCCTCTTTGCCGTAAGGTAGTTTTTCTTATTGAGAGTAATAGTTTTTTTGAAAAAGCTTTTTGCGTTATTTCCGGCTTCCTCGTCCTTAACGAACGAATATAGCACCTTGTTATTTTCGGCTCCGCCCTCTATATCAAAAGAGAGCATGGCTTCATCCACCGCATTGCCGGCGAAAGCGCAAAACAGAGGCAAAAGTATTAAAAGAGTGATTTTTTTCAACTGCTTCTCTAGTGTGATTTTGGAGCTAATTGTATTTTAAATTTTATTTAAAAACACCGTTGTTAAGCTCTCTTTATCTTAGCTAAATTATTTCATCAAAACAGTCCTTCGAAAAACTCTTAGCTCCCATATTCCAAAGACTCTTTTCGAGTTTTCATTCGAAATATCCGCCAGCTTCTCTTTTGTTACCCACAAAAGCTCAGAGGCTTTTTTGACGACGAGAGGCATATATGAAGGCTCGTTTCTCTTGCCGCGATGCGGCATGGGCGTAAGATACGGGGCATCGGTCTCAAACAAAAGCCTATCGAGTGGAATTTTCGGCAAGACCTCTACGAGCTTTCTGGCATTTGAAAACGTAAGTACGCCGCCTATCCCAAAATAAAACCCCTGCTTTGCAAGACTTAGCAGCTGATGGTCCGCATTATAGCAGTGCAGTACGCCGCCGACACTTTCTGCGCCCAGCTCAAGAAGTATTTTTTTGCTCTCATCGCTAGCCTCCCTTATATGGACTATGAGAGGTTTTTTATACCGTTTTGCCGCCTCTATCTGACGCGCAAAAATCTCTTTTTGCACTCTTTTTTCTTCGGCCTTCTCCATCTCATTTTCTGGCAATCTAAAGTAATCGAGTCCACACTCACCTACGGCTACGCATTTAGGATGCGATAAAAGTTCGAAATAGCGCTCGTCAAACTCCCTTACGTGATACGGATGAACACCGACCGCAAAATAGACGCCCTCATATTTTTCACTGAGCTTCAGGGCTCTACCTAAATCTTTAGGGTCAGCTCCCGGGATAATAAATCTATCCACTCCGGCTTCAAGCGACCTTTTTAAGACATCGTCTATATCATCAAGGTAGCGTCCGTCATCCAAATGACAGTGCGTATCTATCAGCATTTTGCCCCCTCTCTTAACATCTCCCTAGCATATTCGAGCGCCTCTTTTTTAATTTCGCCGGAAGAGACCATTCTGGCTATCTCGCAAACCCTCTCTTGTTCAACAATCTTTCTAACAAAACTGCCATTTTCGTTTTTGCCAACAACGAAGTGATGGTCCGCAACGCTTGCTAGTTGCGGCTGATGAGAGATGGCAAATATCTGGTAGCTTTTTGATAGCTCTTTTAACAAGAATGCAACTCCGGCGCTCTCCTCCCCGCTCAGGTTTGCGTCCGCCTCATCCAAAAAAAGAACGGCTCTATCAAAATTTTGCCCGTTTTGGCAAGCCATGACAGCTAGTCTTAGCCTCCTATACTCCCCGGCGCTCAGAGTAGACACCTTAGAGCCTCCCAGAGATATATCGACACCGTCTTCGCCGTTAACAGACTTCTCTTTTTTTGTCAGCTCTATTTTCGGCTCGCCTATTAGTAGTTTTTTGGTAAAAAACGAGAGTTTTTCAAAAAACGACCCGAGCGCTTTTTGTCTCATCTGCGTAATATATGTGGCCAATGCGTCCACCTCTTTTGATACGGCTTTGATATCCAGTTCCAAAGAGCTGATTTTGGAATCTATCTCTTCAAGCTCTTTAAGCTCCTCCTTTTTTGTTTCGAAGTACTCAATAGCCTCCGATATGCCGCCGTATCTCTTGTTTAGGTATGATAGTTTCTCAAGCCTCTCAAATACCCAGTCTATATCTATACCGCCGAGCTTTGAGAGCCTAAAATCAATCTCGCTAAGCGCCTCCGCCGTCTCCGCAAAAAACGACTCCAATCCTCTATCGTCCTTATCCAAAAACTCGTATAGCTCCGATACCGCCTGTTTGTAGCTTAGTAATGACTCTACTTTTGAGACGATAGCGGCTATCTTTTCCTTTTTTGAAAGCTCTTTTTTTAGAGCCAGGAGCTCATCCTCTTCACCCTCTTTCGGGTCAATCTCCCTGAATTTTTTTAGCTCGAACTCTAAAAACTCCCTCTCTTCCGCGGCTTTTATCGACCTCTCTCTTAGTCTGGTATACTCTTTTTTTAGCTCGGTAAGCCTTTCAAACGTAGCTTTATACTCCGTTTTCAACGCCAAAAACTCGCCGCCTGTTACGCAAGAGTCCAAAACTGTAAGCAGCCTCTCGTCCGTAAAATCGCCATCGTCTTTAGACGAGAGATAAAAAGAAAATCCCTTCGCGACGATACTTATATCTTTTTTTGCGACCGCCTGGGAGTTGACGAAATATCTGGTCTTATCTTTTCTTAGATACCTAAAGATATTGGGCTCCTCGTTTTCTATGCCCATCTCCTCCAAAAAAGGCACAAAAACGTCTACTTGCGCCTCCGCACTCAGAGCTTTAGGCTCTTTATATCCAAATACAGATAGTATACCCTCCATCAACACCGACTTTCCGCTACCGGAGGGACCCGTAAATACGGTAAGTCCTCTATCAAACTCCAGCTCTACGTTATCAAATCCAATAAGCTCTTTTGCAAAAAATCTCCGTATAGCCACTACCTATCTTGACCCCATCTGAGTTTTTGTTTTAAAACCTTGAAGAAGCTATGGCCTTTTGGCCAAATAAGCGCAACCTTTTCACCGCTCTGCCTTAGCTCCAATTTTTCTTTGTATTCGACGTTGAAGCTCTCCTGCCCGTCGATAATGGCGACCGCCGATGCGGAGCTAGGCGATATGGAAAGATTTAAAAACGTAGGCAGCACGAGCGGCCTTTGCGTCAAAGAGTGAGGGCATATAGGAGTCATGATGAAGTTTTCGCTCGTAGGATAGACCAAAGGGCCGCCGCCGGATAGATTGTAGGCGGTGGAGCCGGTAGGGGTGCAGACGATAAGCCCGTCGCCATAGTAGCTATTTACCTCGGTATCGTTTGAAAATACGTCTATCTCTATCATCTTGGAAAATATATTTTTTGTCAACACGATGTCGTTAAACGCAAAAAATCTCTTCTCAAAATTTTGTTTTTTATGAACGACCTCCATAATGACACGGCTTTCTATCTCGTACTTGCCGTCAAACAAATCGCCCAAAAAATCTTTATACTCGTCCCTTGACGCCGCTGTCAAAAATCCAAGATTGCCGAGATTTATCCCAAAAATAGGCTTTTTATAAGGATGCGAACGTCTGGCTAGACTGATTAAGGTTCCATCTCCGCCGATAGATACCAGTATATCCGCCTTTTTGAACATAATCTCGGCAGGCGTCGGTTTCTCGTCCACGGATACGGCCGATACGGCGTCTATAAGGATATCCGCTCCGTATAAAGAGACCTCTTTTTTAAACTCGTAAAAAAAATCCTTGATGCCTTCCGTAGAAGGACGAAGGACTACGCCTACAGTTTTTATTCTCATCTTTAATCCAGTTTTGGCAGATGCCACTCTTTGAAATATGCGACCATTCTAAGCGTTAGCGCAAAAACGAATAGTAAAAATATAGAGTAGATATTGAGATATTCAAACTCTTTTAAGAAAAAAATAAATATCCCGACCATAATTGCGATTGTAGCGTAAAATTCGCTTTTTAAAATAGCCGGCACGTCGTTAACCAGCATATCTCGTATCATTCCGCCTCCGACCGCCGTCAAGAGCGAGAGCACGGCAACTCCAAAAGCGTTTAGTCCAGCGTTTATGGCGACTATAGAACCGCTGATAGAAAAAGCGGCCAGCCCCACGGCGTCGCTTGCTACAAAGATAAGCTTTTGATCAAGCTCCGTTTTTCTATGCAGTTTTAGCGCCGTTGCGGCAAAAATAGTTGCTAGCACAATAAGGCAGAGCGAAAAATTTTGCATAGAGACCGGAATCTGACCGACTATCACGTCCCTTGCTATTCCGCCGCCAAGAGCCGTCAAAAAAGCTAGCAGCGCAACGCCGAAAATATCAAGCCTATGGCGTACGGCTGCCAGAAAGCCACTAAGCGCAAAAGAGGCTATGCCTATAAAATCGGCTGCTCTTAAAATCTCTACGCTGCCCATCTATGCTTACATATACTCGTTTTTAAAAGCTACGTATCTTTTTGCGGAAGCATATAGCTCGGCCACCTCTTCGTCAGTTAGTTCGCGCACGACTTTGGCCGGAGAGCCCATAATTAGCGATCTTGGAGGAAAAACTTTTCCTTTTGTCACAAGCGCTCCGGCGCCCACTATGGACTCCTTGCCGATAACGGCGCCGTCTAGTATCGTAGCCGACATACCTATAAGACAGGCGTCCTCTATAGTGCATCCGTGCAGCATCACTTTATGGCCTACCGTTACGTCGTTTCCTATAAATGTAGGATAACCGTCGGACTCGTCCTCTCTTTTGTGATGCGTAATATGCACCATCGAGAGGTCTTGAATGCTCGTACGCTCACCTATCTCAATCCTATGCACATCACCGCGCACCACCACCCCAAACCATATGGAGCTATCTTTGCCTATTTTGACCCTGCCAATCACGTCCGCACTCGGCGCTATAAATACGTTTTCGCCGATTTGCGGCGCATAGTGTTTAAAGTTCATTATCATCTTAACTTTCCTTTAATAGTTTGCTAGCCAATCGATTTTCCCTTGAGCTTCGCTCTTTGACGTATGATTCGAATACTCCGGTTACATAGTCTTCTAGTATTTTTTGGCTGTCAAATCCGCCGCTTTTGCTCTCTACTTTCGTGTACTCTCCGTCCACGCCTAGCACTCTGGCCTGTACGTCGTCATCTGCCTGAAGCTTTATTATCTCAAGCAACTTTTGGGCGATTTTCGCATCATATACTGGCGTTAGAAGCTCTATTCTTTTTTCCAGATTTCTAGTCATCCAGTCCGCGCTTGAGAAGAATAGCTGTGGGCTAGAGTTTTTGAAGTAGAATATTCTGGCGTGTTCCAAATACTTGCCGACTATGGAAGTCACTCTGATATTATCGCTTATGCCTGCAACCCCAGGCCTTAGGCAACATATACCTCTGATAATAAGCTCTATTTTGGCGCCAGCTATCGAAGCTTTATAGAGAGCCCTGATAACGTCGGCATCTACAAGCGCATTCATCTTTGCGATTATATGTCCGCTATTTCCGGCCTTTTCTTCGTTTTCTATTAGCTCAAGCACTCTTTTTTTCATCTGCGTAGGCGCCATAGAGAGCGCTTTTAGTTCGGAGTACTTTGCAGAGCCTGTCAGATGGTGGAAAAACTTCGTCGCATCCTCCGCAACATCTTTATTGGCCGTAAAAAAGCCCACATCGGTATAAATTCTTGCGGACTGCACGTTGTAATTTCCGGTAGAGAGGTGGACATACTGCCTTAGGCCGTCCCTATGCTTTCGCACCACCGTAGCTATCTTGGCATGCACCTTAAACCCGGCTATGCCGTACACTACGTGTGCACCGGCACGTTCAAGCGCTCTAGCCCAATGTAGATTGTTCTCTTCGTCAAATCTGGCCTTTAGCTCTACGAGTGCAGTTACCTGAATGCCGTTTTCGGCCGCCTCTATAAGCGATTTTACCAACGGCGAATTCTTGCCCACCCGATAGAGCGTCATTTTAATAGATAAAACGTTAGGGTCTTTGGAGGCATCGGATATAAATTTAACTACCGGGTCAAAACTCTCATACGGTTGGAAAAAGCAGATATCCTGATTTTCAATCTGGTCAAATATATTTCCATTTAGATCCAAAGGAGGAAGCACTTTTGGGGTATAGGGCTTATATGTCAAATGCGCAAAATGCTTGGCGGATACTATCTGCCACAATGCGCTAAGATCCAAAGGAAGCACCGTAATTTTATATACATCCCCTTCGTCCAGCTTGATATGAGACATCAGGAAATTGTTCAGTTCCACATCGTCGCTTTTTTCAAGTGTTAGCCTCACGAAATCGCCTTTTCGCCTAGCCCTGATTCCTTGCTCTAGTAGCTCCAAAAAATCCTCTGCCTCCTCCTCTTCTATTACAAGATCGGCGTTTCTAGTCACCTTAAAGGCTATGCTCTCGGCACACTCATATCCGGAAAACAGCGTCTCTATGTGGCGTCTTACGATAGACTCTATGCTAACAAATATGTTGTTTTCCAGCTCCACAAATCTGCTTAGAACTCGCGGAATTCTAATAAGCCCGAATTTAATAACGTTTTTATCTTCTTTATCCACAAGCTTTACGGCCAATGCGAAACTTAGATTGTTTAGATGCGGGAACGGGTGCGTAGCGTCGATGGCTATAGGTATAATTACCGGATAGAGATTGTTAAAAAAATGGGCGTCGGCCTTTGCCTGCAACTGCGAGTTTAACTCGTGGTATTTTTTGATAAAAAGCCCCTCTTCTTTGAGCGCTGACGTTATCTCCTCGTAGCAGCTCTTTACCCTCTCTTTTTCGGCATGCAGATACTCTCTTATGTATCCCAGCTGGTCGATGGGAGTCATCTTGTCTGCGCCGACTGCATTTATACCCATCTTAAACATCTCTTGCAAACCGGCGACTCTAATCATATAAAATTCATCTAAATTGGTGCCGTAAATTGCTATGAATTTTAGCCTCTCCAGTAGCGGATGTTTTTTATTTTCGGCCTCTTCGAGCACTCTCGTATTAAATCTAAGCCAGGAAAGCTCCCTGTTTATAAACAAATAAGGGTCTTTTAAATCTATGTTTTGCATCTTATTTTTCCATAAAAGTTGTATTGCCAATGGATTCAATTATACAAAATAGCCTTTAAACTCATATTTATAATGGCAAAAAAACAAACTTTAAATAAAATTAAGCGTCAAAGAAGTAGCATAACAGCTTCGTATAAATAAACATTCGGCATACAAAATGAGCACCATCAAAGAGATCAGACTTATAATCTTTACCTTTTTAGCCGTTATATTCACCGGGGCTTTTACGCTTATGCTCCCTTTTGCAACCACAAAACCAATAAGCTTCATAGACGCTTTATATACTGCCACTAGCGCTACTTGCGTGACGGGGCTTATCGTCAAAGATACTCCGATAGACTTCACCGGCTTTGGCCAAGTCGTTATACTCTTCATGATTCAAATAGGCGGTCTGGGCTACATGACGATTGCCACCTTCATGGCGATAATGCTTAGAAAAAAACTCTCCCACAGAGACCAGATGATACTAAAGACGTCCCTAAACTACGATACGTTTTCCGGAGTAGTCAGGTTCCTTAAAAACGTGTTCAAAATGGTTCTTGCGATAGAGCTCATCGGCGCAATAATTCTTGCCGTTAGATTTTACATGGATATGCCCTTTGCCAAAGCGATATGGTACGGCATATTCCACTCCGTTTCGTTTTTTAACAATGCGGGTTTTTCGCTTTTTTCAAATAGCCTGATGGACTACAAATTCGATATAATAGTAAACTTCACGGCTACAACGCTCATCATAGTAGGTGGTATCGGGTATTTTGTAATCCTAGAGCTCTACTACTTTAGAAAAAAACAGTTAACTAGAATATCGACGCATACGAAACTTACCATTACTACGACGCTAGCGCTAATAGCGGCGTCGCTCGGGCTATTTTTGACGCTCGAATGGGAAAACACAAAATCCATAGGAAACTTTGACGTGTGGCAAAAAATAATGACTGGATATTTTTATGCCATCAATCTAAGGACGGCCGGGGCAAACACTATAGATATAAGCGCTCTTAGCGACTCGACTCTATTTTTGTCCACTATCTTTATGGTGGTCGGCGGCGGCGCAGGCGGTACGGCGGGCGGTATTAAAGTTACCACTTTCGCCGTTATCGTTATAGCAACCATACATGCCATCAAAGGACACTCGCAAGCCTCGGTATTTAAGAGAACTATTCCGCAAACCGTAGTTACGCAGTCGCTGACAATGTTGATAGTGGCTTCTTTTTATATACTCATGGTTACGGTATTGCTATCAGAGACGCAAAACGCAGCCTTTATAAAAATATTATACGAGGTTGCGAGCGCTTTTGGCACCGTCGGAGTCTCTACCGGCAACGGCGGAGCCGAAAGCCTATCTGCAAATTTTGACGATTTCGGCAAATTTCTGATTACCGTCATGATGATAGTGGGAAGGATAGGCGTATTGGCGTTCACGCTGGTATTTATAGGAAAAATCGAAGAGAAAAGATACCAGTATGCAGAGGGTAGAGTTATTATATGAGAGAGGTGATAATATGAAAAGCTATGCAGTCATAGGTCTTGGAAGATTTGGATACCACATCGCCAAGGGACTTGCGGAACAAGGACTTGACGTTATAGCCGCAGACAACGACCCCGAAAAGGTTAAACAAGTCGGAGACTACGTAGAGGACGCAGTAGTACTCGACTCGACCGATATAAAGGCGCTTGAAGATAGCGGCATCGCAAAAGCGGACGTCGTTATCGTAAGTATAGGCGAAAATATTGAAGCTAGCACTCTAACCGTTATGTCGCTTATAGATCTGGGGGTAAAACAGGTTATCGCAAAAGCAATCTCCGTTCTGCACGGAAAAATCCTAACGAAGCTTGGCGCATACAAAGTCATCCACCCAGAGCGCGAAGCTGCCATGAAACTTGTAAAAAATATAGCCGAACATATACATTACGATACGATAGATCTATCAAATACGATGAGGATAGTCAAGTTTAGCGTCCCAAAAATATTTATAAACAAAAGAATAGCCGACATAGATTTCGAACGGACGCACAAAGTAAGGTTAATAGCCCATAAATATAACGGCATTTGGCATACTGATATCGATGAAAACCTAATCATACAAGATACCGACATTCTCGTTATAATAGGCAACGTTATAGACATAGAGAAGATTAGTAAAACGCTTTAAACAAAACTTAAATTATTTTTTTATATCATTCGCATCTTAAAAAACCAAAAAAATTTCAAGAGGTTCAAAAATGTACGCAGTTATAAAAGCCGGCGGCAAACAATACAAAGTAAGTGTCGGCGACGAAGTACTAGTTGACAAAATGGGCGTTGAAGCAAAAAGCGAAGTAGAATTCAAAGAAGTTCTTATGGTAGGCTCAGACAAACTAGTAGTAGGTAATCCTTTCGTTGCAGGCGCAAAAGTTGTCGCAAAAGTAGTAAATGAGGGCAGAGGTAGAAAGGTAGTAACTTTCAAAAAGAGAAGAAGAAAAGATTCTAAAGTAAAAAGAGGCTTTAGAAGAGACTTCACAAGAGTAGTAATTACGGCTATCGCCGCTTAAGTTATAGCAGGAGAAATAAGATATGGCACACAAGAAAGGTCAGGGTAGTACCCAAAATAACCGCGACTCAGCCGGTAGACGTCTAGGTCTTAAAAAATCTGGCGGACAATTCTGCAGAGCTGGAAACATCCTTATTAGACAAAGAGGAACAAAAATCCACGCCGGCAAAAACGTAGGTATAGGCAAAGATCATACAATCTACGCTCTTATCGACGGGATTGTAACTTTCGAAAGAAAAGATAAAGATAGAAAAAAAGTATCGGTATATCCGGTAGCTTCTTAATTCACTTCTCGTTTCTTAATATTTAAATGCTACAAACAATTAATACAAGACAAATTCTGCCGCTTTATGCGGCAAGCTTTTGTGCTCGGCTTGCGCCTGTGCAATTCCGTCGCACTGCATGTGGCTCAGCGCCTAGCGTAGCAAAAGCGGGTCTTGCCCGCCTAAGCGTGTAAATTCAGATGTTTACCGATAGCGTTGTCATAACTGTCGCCTCAGGAAAAGGGGGCGCCGGTTCATCCGCTTTTCATAGGGAAAAGTTCATCATAGAAGGCGGTCCGTCCGGCGGAGACGGAGGCAAAGGCGGTAGCGTATACTTCTACGTAGATCCAAATGCAGATTCACTCTCAAAATATCGCGGAAAGCACCATCACAAAGCAAAAAACGGCGAACCTGGCGGCAATAGAAATATGCACGGCAAGAGCGGTGAAGACTTGGTTCTCATCGTACCGGTCGGCACACAAGTGTTAGATGCCGAAAGCGGCGAACTACTACTTGATCTAACAGAGCCAAATAGCAAAGTCTTGTTTTTAGAGGGTGGAAAAGGCGGTCTTGGAAACGTCCACTTCAAATCGTCAACAAATCAAAAGCCGACTTATGCACAACCGGGACTTCCGGGCATAGAAAAAAAAGTCAAACTTGAGCTAAAGCTAATAGCGGACGTAGGCCTAGTCGGATTTCCAAACGTCGGTAAATCTACGCTTATTTCAGTAGTTTCTGCCGCAAAACCGGAAATCGCAAACTACGAGTTTACGACCCTAAAGCCAAACCTAGGCGTTGTAGACATAGACGACTACAACTCGTACGTTATTGCGGACATACCGGGAATTATCGAAGGTGCATCTGAGGGACGCGGACTCGGTCTAGAGTTTTTGAAACATATAGAAAGAACAAGGGTTTGCCTATTCTGTCTGGATATAGCTAGAGAGCTCTCTTTGTTCGAGCAGTTCTCTATTCTAAAAAAAGAGCTTGAAAACTACTCGGAAAAGATAAGTAAAAATAACTATGCTATAGCCATAACTAGAATAGACGCTCTTGACGACGAATCCGCAAAAGCCGAAATAGATAGGTTTTTCAAAGAGATGAAGCTAAAACCAACAGAAGAAGTAGACGGCATCTCTTTCTATGAAAATGAAACCGAAAATCCTAGATTTATAATTCCTATTTCATCGACGGCGCACCAAAACATACAAAAAATAAAATTTGCCCTTTTTAGAATCCTAAAAGGATAGAAGTATGTCAAAAGACAAAATCGTCATCAAAGTCGGCTCCGCCGTGCTTACAAAAAACGGCAAGATAAGCATGGAGAGAATCCAAAATCTTGTCGAATTTTTGGCAGAGCTTACAAAAAAATATCGCATAATTCTCGTAACCTCGGGGGCGATCGCCACCGGGCACACCATCTTGCCTAAAATATCAAACAAAACAACCGCCGGAAAACAAGCTCTCGCCGCACTCGGGCAAGCCGCACTCATCAATAAATACCAAAAAGAGTTCAAAAAATTCAATATTACGGTCGCACAGATACTTCTAACGGCGGATGACTTCGACTCCATAAAACGTTCCGAAAATGCAAAAGCTGCCGTAAATACGCTTCTTGACAACAACATAGTACCGATAATCAACGAGAACGACTCCGTAATAGTGGATGAGATCCTAAGGGGCGACAACGATCAGCTCTCCGCACAGGTGGCTCACTACTTCGATGCGGATATGCTTGTGATCTTGTCCGACATCAAAGGCTACTACGACAAAGACCCAAACAAACATCCAGACGCAAAACTCCTAAAAGTAGTGTCTAAAATAGAAAAAAGCGAACTCGAAAAAGAGTATAACCCTAACGACTCGTTTGCGACTGGCGGCATCGTCACAAAACTAAAAGCGGCAAATTTCCTTTTGGAGCAAAACAGAAAGATGTTTTTAACCAGCGGCTTCGACCTATCTTTCGCAAAATCTTTTTTGATGGACGGCAAGCAGACCGAAGGCACGCTCTTTTGCAAGGACCCTAAGTGAAAAAAAGAGTAGTCTTTATGGGAAGCGCAGACTTTTCAAGCATCATCATGGAGTCCTTGATTAGCGACGATAGATTTGAAGTTGTAGCTCTATTTACGCAGCCGGACAAGCCGGTAGGCAGAAAGCAGATAATGACGCCTCCGGATACGGCGGTTTGCGCAAAAAGATTTAATATACCTACTTTCCAGCCTAGCAAAGTAAGCGAACACGCCGAAGATATCAAGTCAATGAAGCCCGACTTTATCGTCGTAGCCGCATACGGACAGATATTAAAAGAGGATATTTTAAATATCGCCCCTTGTATCAACCTGCACACCTCTTTTTTGCCGAAAAACAGAGGAGCGGCAGCGCTTCAGACGCATATATTGGAAAACGACGACTATGCAGGAGTGACCGCCATTTGGATGGACAGAGGGCTTGACACCGGGGACATTCTAGGAACCGTTTTTTTTAGACCGCAAGGGTGCACAAAGTTTAACTGCCTTCTAAAGCATCTAGGCTATCAAGCCGCAAATCTGACAAAAAGCGTCATCCTGGATTTTGGGGCTATAAAGCCGCTAAAACAGATAAACGCAGACGCAAGCTATGCAAAGAAGTTGACAAAAGAAGATGGGCTTGTTGACTTTAGTTCGGCAAAAAAGGCGTATAAAAAATTTCTTGCTTACTATCCGTGGCCTGGAATATACATAGAATCTGGACTAAAAATAAAAGAGGCTTTATTTAATGAGTTTTCTTCTTCTAATAAGCCGGGCGAAATTTTGGAAATTAGCGAAGAGTATATAACGGTTGGCTTTTTGACAGGTTCTTTAAAACTACTCAAAGTGCAAGCCCCGTCTAAAAACGAGGTATCCGCTTTGGAATACATAAGAGGCAAAAGGCTAGGCATTGGAGATATACTGGTTTGATTCTCTGCCTTCGACGCAGACGCATCTAATAGAAAATATTAAAAATGGACGATATAGCGCTCCGCTGTGTATAGCCGCAAATATGCAATCGGGTGGACTAGGCTCCAGAGGCAACAGTTGGGAGTCGACCGATGATGCGCTTTTGTTCTCTTTTCCAATTTCGTTAAAAATGCTGCCAAAAGATTTAAAAATAGAGTCGGCGTCCATATATTTTATGTATCTTTTAAAAGAACTTCTAGCCAAACGAGGCTCAAAAAGCTGGTTTAAATGGCCAAACGACATATATATAGGCGACAAAAAAGTCGGTGGCTGCATAACCTCTTTTTTGGGTGCACAAAAAACGCTTATATGCGGCATAGGGCTCAATATAAAAGCCGATCCTACGTACGGCGAGTGCGACATAAAAATAGACAAAAAAACTCTTCTAAATGAGTATCTTTCGATATTTTCGGCCTCCCCGGAATGGAAGCAAATTTTTATAAACTTTGAAGTAGAATTTTTAAAAACAAGAGAGTACGCTGCGCACCTAAGTAGCATGGAATGCCTCGAAAATGCCACACTAAACAGTGACGGCTCGTTAACGATAGAAGATAAAAAGGTGTTTAGTTTAAGATGAGCGAAATAATTGCAATAGCAAACCAAAAGGGCGGTGTAGGAAAAACGACCACGGCCGTAAACCTTGCAGCGTCACTTGCCGTGGCCGAGAAAAAGGTGCTTTTGATAGATGCCGACCCGCAGGCAAACGCCACGACAAACCTAGGCATCCATAGAAATAGTTTTGAATACAATATATATCATGCCTTCATAGGCTCCAAAAAACTCTCAGAGGTGACGCTCGAAACTACTTTGCCGCACTTGCATCTAGTACCGTCAAAC
>JAEMQC010000108.1 GCA_022758985.1 Campylobacteraceae bacterium | reverse complement strand
ACGATGGGTGAGCACTTAAGCGTACATAGAGAGTTTATTTATAAAAGCGTAAGCGGGAAGGAGTATCTGATAACTCACGGCGATATGTTTGACACTGTTACGATGACCAAAAAATGGCTAGCGCTCATAGGTGACAAAAGCTATCTATTTTTGCTAAAGATAAACCGTCCACTAAATTTCGTGCGTCGAAAAATGGGGCTTGGACACTGGTCGATCTCAAAATATATGAAAAAAAACGTCAAAAAAGCAGTCAGCTATATATGCGACTACGAACAGGTGCTATCTGGATATGCAAACTCAAAAGGAGTCGACGGCGTAATATGCGGGCATATACATGAGGCGGAGATAAAAATGATAGGCGGCGTAGAGTATCTAAACTGCGGCGACTGGGTGGAGTCTTGCACGGCGATAGTCGAACATCTAGACGGTAGATTTGAGGTGTATGATGCGACTCGTTAAGCTCTCTATGGTGTTTTACAAGGGTGAAGGAAGCGTGGTGGATAAGATGATACGGTTTTGGACGAAAAGTCCGCTCTCACACTCTGAAATCGAGACTTTGGATGGATACTACTGTTCCAACGATCCGAAAACAAGAGTGATGAGACTAGCCAAAATAACGCCCAAAAAAGAGGAGTGGGAGGAGTGCCAAATCGTTTTGCCGCTCGAAATAGCAAGGACGCTTCACTCTTATCAGCTAGGAAAGTGCGGTACGAAATATGATTGGGAGGGGATATTATTCTCTCAGTTTTTTAAATTGGGGATTAGCGCTAAAAAAAGATGGTTCTGCTCAAAAAGCAATCTTGACGATATGCAAACGGCTATAAAAATGATGAGAGCCCAAAACAGAGACAGCAGATATGACGTGTTTTTGGCGGCTTACGAGCCTTTTATGCGCTATGCTCCACAAAACGTATCGCCCGCAAAATTGCATCTGCTGGCATGCGAATGCGAAAAGAGACTAAGAGGCTATAACCTCCTCGATTAGAAGCTCTAAAGAGCCGCCTAAATAGTCGTTTTTGTAGATTGAGAACCTAAAATTTATATCCTCTCCCTCTTTTGGGAATGAGTTGGCGCGAAAACATACGGCTTTTAGTTTTTTGCTGCCGTCTTCTATCGTCAGCTTAAATCCTCTCTCTTGCCCGATGGTTTTCATCTGCACTACTTTTTTGGCGGTCCCCATAAATATCGGCTTTTCGTTCGCTTCGCCGTACGGCTCGAACTCGTCTAGTATCCTAACTAGCTCTTCGTCTATTTCACAAAAATCTATTTCGCCTAGACAATATTTCGGGCAGCCTGATCTATCCGGGTTGCTATCCGGGCAGCATTCGTTTATCGCTCTTTTGAACTCTTCTAAGTTGTCTACGCTTAGTGAGACGCCAGCGGCCATTTTGTGTCCTCCGAAATTTGACAGCAAATGAGAGTTTTTTGAGATTAGCTCGAATATGTTTATATCCATAGCGCTCCTAGCGCTTCCCTTGGCGTGGCCGTTTTCGATATTAAAAACGATTGCCGGTTTATTAAGCGCATGTGCCAGTCTTGAGGCTACGATACCAACAACCCCTTCGTGCCAGCCCTCTTTTGCTACTACTATGACTTTGGCATCCCTATCTGCCATTTCCATTGCTTCGTTTGTTACCGATAGCTCTATCTTTTTTCGTTCTTCGTTTAGCGCATCAAGCTTATCAAAAAGAGATGCGGCCTCTTCTAGCGTTTTTGCTCGCAAGAAGGAGAACGCCTCCTTGGCTAATACTAGTCTACCAGCGCTATTTAGCCTAGGGCTTATCTTATAGGCTATATCGGTAGAGCTAAACTCCTCTTTGGCAAGCCTCATCTTAATGGCTCTGATTGCCGGGCGTTTGGAGTTTTTTATCACTTCTATCCCGGCTTTTACGAGTGTCCTATTGATGTCTTTTAGCGGCATTACGTCGGCTATCGTGGCTATCGCTACCAAATCCAGATACTCTTTTAGGTTTTCATCAGAGTTTAGCTCCAGCTTTAAAGACGCCATAAAATACCAGACTACGGCCGCTGCGCATATATCGCCGAAAACAAAACCGTTATCAAGCTTTGGATGTACTATGGCTAGCGCTTCGGGTAGCGTTTCGCCTATCGTATGGTGGTCTATGACGATTAGCTCTATACCTCTTTTTTTGCACTCTTTTGCTGCTTCAAATGCGGCTATTCCGTTGTCTACGGTAATTATAAGCCTTGAGCTTATGCGCTCCAATATCTGCACTCCAAGACCGTATCCGTCGCTAAATCTGGAAGGGATTATCGTCTCTACCTCGGCGCCGTTTTTTTGCAAAAACTCTTCTAGTATGGCGGCGCTCGTTACGCCGTCTACGTCGTAGTCTCCGACTATGGTTATCTTTTCTTTGTTTTCGATAGCTAATTTAACACGCTTTGCAGCTGCCTCTGAGTTTGGCATCGTGTGAGGATGGGGTAACTTTGAGAGGCTGGTTACTACGTCGCCCTTAAATCTAGACTCCAGTATCTCTACCAGATCTTTTTTTGTAAGGACCTTATTTTGCATCTTTTACACATCTAACAAAGCTTTTGTTATCCTTTGCGCTGCTTGCCACGCTTGCACGCAGAAAACCGACTACGATGGCCGTATTCGAAAAGTCGTCGTTAGCGTCTAAGCTCCAGTAGTATTTTGGCTGCGTAAAACCAAATTTTGCGTTATACTCCGCTTCGTTAAAAACCTTCATCATCGCAATAAAAAAAAGCTCTTGCGATGTTGGTAGTCTCATTCCTTTGCTTTCGCAAAAACTCTTCGCCTCTTTAAAATCCATTCTGGACTGTTCGCTTTTGCCCCATGTAATGTCGTGTTTTTGAACCTGATTTTTCGGTTTGAAGCAGACAAGATAGAGGTTTTCGTTTTCGCCAAGTAGGTTTACATCCCTGTTTTCAAAGGAGTGGTAGTAGATTTCACCGTCGCTTTTAGGGTGTCTGGTGGAGCTTGCGTAAAGAGATTTTTCGCTTTTCTCCCTAAGGTCTACCGGAGCATCGAATAGCTCCTCTATGCTAGGAACCCTCCAGCCGTCGCCTATCTGTGAGCACTCTTTTTCTCTTTGTTTTGCAAAGGCTATCGTCTTTTGCGGCATCGGCACAAAGTAAAAGCCTCTCTCGTTTTCGGCTCTTACGCCATCGCCGGCCAGCATGGACCCTGCTAGAAGCAGCAAAAAGAGGTTAGTTTTTAGTCGCATCGCTCTGCTTTTTTGCTTCTTTTACAAAAGCGAGGATGATTTTGTTTGGATTTTGAAGGCGGCTCGTAAACTCAGGATGGAACTGCACCGCAACAAACCAAGGGTGGTTTTTTAGCTCGACTGCTTCGATTAGTCCTTTTGATTCGCCGCACACTATCATTCCGGCTTTCTCTAGGGCTTTTCTGTATTTTCCGTTTGCTTCGTATCTGTGTCTATGCCGCTCTACTATTCTCTTCTCGCCGTCATAGGCTTTTTGCAGTTTTGAGCCATCCAGCGTATCGCATTCGTATTCACCGAGCCTCATCGTGCCGCCCATAGGGGTTTGATGCGTTCTTATTTGCTTATTACCCCCTTGGTCAAGGAATGAGTCTATTAGATATATAAGCGGCTCTTTCGTTTCGGCGTCAAACTCTACCGAGTTTGCCTCTTTGATTCCAAGGACGTTTCTTGCAAATTCGATAATGCTTAGTTGCATGCCTAGGCAGATTCCAAGAAAAGGTATTTTGTTCTCTCTGGCATATTTGATTGCCGCTATTTTGCCCTCTACGCCTCTTGAGCCAAATCCCCCTGGAATCAATATGCCGTCGCACCCTTCTAGTTCGCTTGTATCGCCGCTCTCTAGAGCCTCTGCATCCACCCACTTTAGTTTTATCCTCGTATCCAGCCATGCGCCGCAGTGTACGAACGTCTCAGTTAATGATTTGTATGACTCTTTAAGGCCGAGATATTTGCCAACAAAGGCTATGCTGATTTCGTGTTTTGGCTCGACTATTCTTTTTGTTAGTCTCTTCCACTCTTTCATGTCCGGCTCTAGTTCGCCGAGGTCAAGGTGTTTTGAAATGGCTTTTAATACACCCTCTTTTAGAAAGTTTAGAGGTACTTGGTAAATAGAGTGCGAGTCCATTACTTCGATTACGGAGTCTTGCTCCACGTCGCAGAACATCGCTATTTTTTTCTTTAGCTCTTTTGGCAGCGGTTGTTCCGTTCTGCACATAAGCATTTGTGGGTTAATCCCTATTCTTCTTAGTTCCTGCACGGAGTGCTGAGTAGGTTTCGTTTTGAGTTCGCCCGCCGCTTTTACGTATATGATGGGCGTTACGTGTATGTTCATTACATCGTTTTTAAGCTCGTGTTTTAGTTGTCTGACGGCTTCCATAAACGGCTGTCCTTCGATGTCACCTATCGTGCCGCCAACTTCAACTATTAAAACGTCTTTATTTTTTGCTACGGCTTTTATTCTTTTTTTGATTTCATCGACGATATGTGGTACTACTTGAATTGTTTTGCCTAGATATTCGCCTTTTCTCTCCCTTTCAATTACAGTTTTGTAGATTTGACCGGCTGTAAAGTTATTTTTCTTGGAGATGCTCTCGTCCAAAAATCTCTCGTAATGACCGATATCAAGGTCGGTCTCGCCGCCGTCGAATGTGACGAATACCTCGCCGTGTTCAAGTGGACTCATAGTGCCAGGATCCACGTTTAGATACGGATCCATTTTGAGGATTGAAACGCTTAGGCCGCACTGTTTTAGGAGAGTACCTACGCTTGCAGATGTGATTCCCTTGCCAAGAGAGGACAAAACGCCGCCAGTTACGAATATAAATTTTGTATTCTTAGTCATTAGTCAAAAGTCCAGTAGTTTTATGTGAAATTTTACAAAATATTGCTAAAATACCGGCTTTGTTGTCAGCAAGTTTATCCCGAAGCTTGCAAATATGACAAGAGAGGACGGTGATTTTTTTATGCCAGGAATAGTGCTAAGAGAAAATGAAGGCTTCGAGGAAGCGTATAGAAAATTTAAAAAACAGTGCGATAGAAACCTAATCGTTACTGAATCAAAAGCTAGAAGATTTTTTGAAACTAATGTTGAGAAAAAGAAAAAAGAGAAAATAGCTGCAAGAAAAAAGATTCTAAAAAAACTCTATATGATGAGAAGATACGAATCACGGCTATAATTAGTACGGCAAGTCGGGCAAAGCCCGCTTTGCCTACGCTAAGTGTTGTGCTACATGCAGCGTAGCGGAATTGCACAGGCTAAAAGCCTAGCACAAAAGCTAGCTCCTGTCGGAGCAGATTACGTTTTATCCCCGCCGTTAAACATCTCTGAAATCAGACCTTTATCCGTCGTAAGTTCTGCTTTTATAACCCCCGCTATATGCGCCACTATGAACAATAGGAAAAACCAAAACGCCAGCTCGTGAAGCTCCTTTATCGGCTCAAGCATATCTTTGGAAAGACCCAATTTCTCCCTAAAATACATAGCAAGACCGCTTATCGCCATATATATGGAAGCGATGTAAAAGAGTGCGTGTGCGTATTTTGCCATTACGAACTCTTTTGCGCCTTTATCGCCGTTTCCTTTTAGCTCCTTTGCTTTACAGGTCGGAAGTTTGTCTGCTTTTGTTATAAAGCCGTATATTCTGTACGCCAAAAGCGCCGCAAACAAAAATCCAAGATAGTAGTGCCACTGCCACATGTTGTCACGAAATATTTTTGCTATCTCTTTTGCTTTGTCGTCGGCCACTATAAGACCTATCTCAGATAGCTTAGACTGGATAATAGCTGCGTTATCTTTGTAGTTTAAAACCGTTTTTCTAAGTAGATAAGTAAGCATTAGTCCAAATACGGTAATTGCGCTAAGCCAGTGCCAAACCCTCAGGTTTGCGCTTCGTTTGTCTGAAAAGTAACCCATTGTCGCTCCTTTTTTTGCGTATCTAAGGTAAAATTACATTTTAAGAAATATAGATTAATTTAATATTAACGGACTGATAAATGACCCATAAATATGATTTGATAGTTGTAGGAGCCGGACACGCCGGCATAGAAGCGGCGCTTGCGAGCGCAAAAATGGGGCTAAATACGCTTTTACTTACTATATTGGTCGATAGGATAGGGGCTACAAGCTGCAATCCGGCCATAGGCGGCCTTGCAAAGGGGCATCTGGTAAAAGAGGTCGATGCGCTAGGCGGCTTTATGGGCGAAGCAACCGATAGATGCGCAATTCAATATAGAATACTAAACGACGCTAAAGGTCCGGCGGTGCGCGGCTCTAGGGCACAAATAGACATGGACGAATATAACAACTTCGCTAAAACAGTATGTCTAAATACCGAAAATCTAGAAGTAAAACAGGATTTGGTAGTAGATCTTATCGTTGACAACAAAGAAGTTAAGGGCGTAATAACCGAGCTTGGCAATAGATACGGCGCAAAGGCCGTCGTGCTGACCACGGGGACATTCTTAAATGGTCTTATACATATAGGCGAGTTTCAAAAAGAGGCCGGAAGGTTTGGAGAGTTTGCCGCAAAAGGTTTATCTGATAGATTAAGAGAGCTAGGGCTTGAAGTAGGGCGGCTAAAGACTGGAACATGCCCTAGGATAGACGCTAAAAGCATAGATTTTTCACGCCTTGAGATACAAGGCGGCGATGAAAGACCGATTCCGTTTAGCTTCAAAACCGATAAAAAAAGCTTTGCGCCAAATCAACTTCCGTGCTATATAGCGCATACTAATGCCAATACGCACGAGATAATAAGACGCAACTTCGAGAGAGCTCCTCTGTTTTCCGGACAAATTCAAGGGGTTGGTCCTAGATATTGCCCAAGCGTAGAGGATAAGATATATAGGTTTGCGGATAAAGATAGACATCATCTCTTTATAGAGCCGCAAACCAAAGAGGCCGACGAATACTATATCAACGGTATGTCTACGAGTCTTCCTATCGATGTACAGGTGGACATGATAAGAAGTGTAGAGGGGCTTGAAAATGCTGTTATTACAAGGTATGGATATGCTATAGAGTATGACTTTGTGCAGCCGACCGAGCTTTATCACACGCTAGAAACCAAAAAGATAAAAGGACTCTATCTTGCCGGACAAATAAACGGGACTACCGGGTATGAGGAGGCTGCCGCACAAGGTCTGATGGCTGGTATAAATGCGGTACTTAAAATAAAAGGCAAGGAGCCGTTTGTTATAGGCAGGGAAGAGGGGTATATCGGAGTTCTCATTGACGACCTTGTAACCAAGGGAACGAATGAGCCATATCGTATGTTTACCTCTCGCGCTGAGTATAGACTTCTTCTAAGAGAAGATAACGCCGATATGAGGCTTAGCGGGTATGGACACGCATTTGGGCTTGTGAGTGACGAAATGTACTCAAAAATGCTACACAAAAAAGAGAGTGTTACGAAACTTCTCACTGAGCTTGAAGAGATGTATTTTACATCCTCTAAAGAAAATCTGGCGTTTTTGGAAGAGATAGGCGAGCAACAAGTTAGCGATAAGGTATTATATATTAACCTTATAGGAAGAAACAGTTTTGATAAGCAAAAGCTAGTAAAGCTTCTGCCCAATACTGCAAAGTTGGATGATGATATAAAAGATTTGATACTTACCGAGTGCAAATACTATCACTATATCAAAAAACAACAAAAGCAGATCGAAAAGATGAAAAATTACATAAATGTAAAGATTCCTGACGACTTTGTATACGATGGTTTGCCGGGGCTTAGCTTCGAGATAGTCGAAAAACTCAAAAAAGCAAGACCTTCTACACTATTTGGCGCAAGCCAGCTCAGCGGTGTTACGCCTGCCGCTATAGACGTCATCTTGATGTATGTCAAGCTGCTTAAAAAATAGAATAAGTTCAAATTGAATTTTTTTATAAATTTATAATTTTGAGATATAATTTAGCGCTTTACAATTTGACATATATAGTCAAATAGGCTATTTTTCTTTATTTCAAGGAGTAACTTATGGCTGTTGATGAGTCAAAGAGGGATTTTATCCTCACTGCTCTAGGGTCTTTTGCCGGAATCGGCGGCGCTGCAGCGGTATACAGCATGGTAAAAACATGGGATCCGCTTCCTAGCGTTGTTGCCGCAGGCGTAACGAAGGTCGACGTATCTTCTATGCAAGCAGGCGAAATCAGAACGGTAGAGTTTAGAGGTAAACCGGTTTATATACTTAAAAAAACGCCTGATATGGCAGCCTCCAAAAACAATACAAATGTTAAAGTAGGAAGTGATCAATACACGGTTGTAGTGGCAATCTGTACGCATCTTGGATGTATACCGGCATACGAAGCCGACAAAAAACAGTTTAAGTGCGCTTGCCACGGCGGTGAATTCGATGTTAACGGCGTAAACACTTTTGGGCCTCCTCCAAAACCTTTGGCTATTCCTCCTTATAAAGTAGTTGGCAATACGATTGTACTTGGCGAAGAGGGCGAAGAGTACAAAAAAATAGCTCCTGAGCTAAAAGCATAAGGGGAGGGGATAAATGGCAATAGATAATAATAAAAGCTGGTTAGACGCTAGACTTAATACGAGCGGTCTAACCAAAGTCTTGATGACTGAATATTGGATTCCAAAAAATATCAACTTCCTATGGAGCTTCGGTGTTGTACTTGCAACTCTGTTTACGCTTCTAGTTGTTTCAGGAATGTTTCTTTTGATGTACTACAAGCCTGATACTGCGCTAGCTTTTGATAGCGTTAACAGGACTATCATGCAAGAAGTTGCATACGGATGGCTTTTTAGACATATTCACGCAGTTGCGGCTTCCGTCGTATTCCTTGTAATCTACATCCATATGTTTGTAGCTATATACTACGGCTCTTACAAAGGCGGTAGAGAGATGATATGGATAAGCGGTATGCTGCTTTTCGTTACGTTCTCTGCGGAAGGCTTCTCAGGCTATATGCTTCCTTGGGGTCAAATGAGCTACTGGGCTGCACAAGTTATTACAAACCTATTCGGCGGTATCCCGTTTATAGGTAAAGAGCTTGTTATCTGGATTAGAGGTAACTATGTCGTTGCAGACGCTACCCTGACTAGATTCTTTGCGCTTCACGTGCTTATACTTCCTCTAATTATTATGGGAATTATCGCTCTTCATATGTACTCTCTTAGAATTCCTCACGTCAACAACCAAGAGGGTGAAGAGATAGATTTTGAAGCTGAGGCTGCAAAATTCCAAGCAGGCGACAAAAAAGGCTCAAAAGTTATGCCTTTCTGGCCTACGTTCCTTGCCGAAGACTTCTTTGTGTTATCGGGCTTTATGGTATTCTTTTTCTATCTAGTGTTCTTCCATTTCAATTTTGCAATGGATCCGATCAACTTTATGCCAGCCGACAGCATGAAAACTCCTCCGCATATCTATCCGGAGTGGTATTTTCTATGGTCTTACGAAGTTCTTAGAGGTTTCTTCTTTAGCGCAAACCTTGGTCTTATAGCTTTTGGTATAGCTAACGTTATATTCTTTGCGCTTCCTTGGCTAGATCGTGACCCAAGCGTAAAACCTGCACACAAACGACCTCTATTTAGAGTTTGGTTCTGGGTGCTTATTGTTGTTATGATAGGACTTACCGTTTATGGAAAACTTCCTCCTACCGGTATCAACGCATGGATAGGGTTCGTATTCTCTGTATCCTTCTTGGCGCTTCTTTTGGTTGTTCTACCAATAATATCTAAAATAGAAAGAAAGAGAGGCTAGGAGATGAGAGAGTTAAAAATACTAGCTGTACTAATATTTTTTGTAGGGCTTACATATTGGGGTGTGGAGCCTTATGCACACCAAATAATGCACCCTGAAGTTTCACCTGCAGACTTTACGTTTAAAGATTTGCCAAAACAGCCTACGACTGGCGACGCTGCAAAAGGTAAAGAGCTTGTGGCTGCACAGTGTATCTCTTGCCACTCCGTAAGCAAAGAGGGCATTAAGCTTGCAATGAGCGACGCAGATGTTGCGAACACTTACGGCGTTGTTCCACCGGATCTTTCAAATGTTGCGGCTATATATGACCATAACTTCCTTGCAAATTTCATTCAAAATCCGGAAGCTACTGTAAAAGCTAAGCCGGGCAAATATGCTATGCCAAATCTAGGCATAAGCGCCGAAGATGCCGGGCATATAGTTGCTTATCTATCATCTATTGCAAACAAAAATCTGACTGCTAAGCAGATTACCGAAGAGGCTTGCGTTAGATGCCATAACATAAAATATGAAGGTATTAGCAGAGTAGCTACCGATGCTAGAATAAAAGAGTATATGGGCTCAGTTCCGCCTGATTTGTCACAAGTTATCAAATCAAAAGGCGAACATTATCTAAACGGTTTTATCAACGATCCACAAAAACTTCTTCACGGTACTGCAATGCCGAGAGTTGGTCTAACAAAAGATGCTCAGGCTAAAGTTATCGAGCACCTTGAAAAAGTCGGCGATCCTAAAAAAGATGAAAGAAATTCGCTTGCTTTCTGGATTTTGGGATATTTTGCCATCCTAACCGTACTTACGTACCTATGGAAAGTTTCCAAATTTAAAGAAGTCCACTAAGAAGGCGTATAAATGATGAAAAAAGCGATATTAATAGCAGTGGCGGCAGTTATGCTGCCATCTGCGCTTCTTGCTGAAGATAAAGCGGCAATAATGAAAGATATGAAAGCACAAGAGGAGGCTATGGCTGCAATTCAAAAAGGGTTGCTATACGGCTCTAAAGAGGGTGTGGCTGATGGTATAAAAGCGCTTAAAGCCGCAAACAAAATAGCTACACTAAAAGATAATCTCGTAGACTATCTTCCAAAAGAGAAAAAAGCATTGCATAAAACAGCCCTAAAAGAGGGTGAGCTTGTAAACAAGTATGCAGACGAAATGCAAAAAAAGCTTGAGAAGGGAAGTTATAGCGAGGCGTTTGCCGCATACGGCAAGGTTTTAAACTCTTGCAATACATGCCATCTTATTATTAGAAACTGGAAGTAATTAACTGAGAGTTTGCTGCACTCCATCTTCGGAGTGCGGATTTTTTATTTTTCTTCTTTAAATCTACCCAAGCTCATTAACTTAGAGTATCTCTGTTCAACTCTTTTATTGCTGTCAAGTTGTTGTAGTTTTGATACGGTATCAAGAAAATATGCCTTAATAGCCTCTGCAGCGCCCTCTTTGTCTCTGTGAGCGCCTATAATAGGCTCGTCGACAATGTCATCTATCAGGTTCAGAGATTTTAGATCGTCTGGAGTGATTTTAAGCGCACTTGTCGCAGTTTCTACTTTTGAGCCGTCACTCCAAAGTATAGCTGCACATCCTTCCGGCGAAATAACGCTAAATACGCTATATCTCATCATGGCAAGCTTATCCGCAACGCCAACGGCCAGCGCCCCGCCGCTTCCGCCTTCGCCGATTACGATAGAGACTGTTATCGTTTCTAGTTGGCTAAGCTCTAGAAGATTTCTTGCAATAGCCTCCGACTGACCTCTCTCTTCAGCGCCAAGTCCCGGATACGCCCCAGGAGTGTCTATTAGCATAAGCACCGGCAGATTGAATTTTTCGGCAAGCTTTGCCGCACGAAGCGCTTTTCGATAGCCTTCAGGATGCGGCATACCGAAGTTTCTATATATTTTATTTTTTGTACCGCGCCCTTTTTCTTCGCCTATTACCACACATTTTACATCGCCTATTTTTCCGATAAAACAAACTATCGAAGGGTCGTCTCTGAAGTGCCTATCACCGTGTATTTCGTAGGCGTCCGTCATTATAAGCGAGATATAGTCGAGGGCGTAAGGCCTGTCTTGATGACGGGCCAGTTGTAGTTTTTGGTAGTCGCTCAGATTTTTGTATGTCTTTACGACCTCTTTGTCGAGCTCTTTTTTGAGTATCTCGGCGGCGTGAAAATCTTTTTTAACCGTACTTAGCTCTATCTCTTCTTGGAGCTGCTGTATCTTTTTTTCAAAATCTAAATAAAAAGCCAAACTATTAGACCTTTTTGAATATTACGACGCCGTTCGTTCCGCCAAAGCCAAACGAATTACTCATCGCTATCTCTATCTTACCTTCTCTTGCATTATTTGGTATATAGTCTAGGTCACAATCGGCGTCAGGCGTCGTATAGTTGATGGTTGCTGGCATAACGCTATCTCTCATAGCTAGTAGCGTAATAGCGGCCTCTATGCTTCCCGCAGCGCCTAGGCAGTGACCGGTAGCGCCCTTTGTAGAGCTTACAGGAGGGCAGTTATCTTTGCCGCCAAATAGCTTTTTAAGAGCCATCGTCTCATACCAGTCGTTGTATTTCGTACTCGTCCCGTGAGCATTTACGTAATCTATTTTGAAATCACCTATTCTAGATTTTGCAAATTCTACAGCTGCTTTCATAGCTCTGTACGCACCCTCTCCCTCCGGAGCCGGAGTAGTGATGTGGTTTGCATCTCCGCTTTCGCCAAAACCTATGATTTCGCCGTATATGTGAGCGCCTCTGGCTTTTGCGGCTTCATACTCTTCAAGTATGAGAGTGGCTGCGCCCTCACCCATTACAAAGCCGTCTCTATCCGTATCAAACGGTCTTGATGCAGCTTGCGGGTCATCGTTTCTGGTAGATAGCGCTTTCATTGCGGCAAACCCCGCTATGCCGATAGGGCATATAGCGGCTTCAGCGCCAACTACTAGCATCGCATCCGCTTGCCCAAGAAGTATAGATTTAACACCTTCGTTAATTGCGTGCGTTCCCGCTGCGCAAGCCGTAACGGCGCAAAGATTTGGACCTTTGAGTCCCAGTTCAATACTTACGATACCACCAAGAAGATTTGCAAGGGCTGAGGGAATAAAGAAAGGAGAAACTCTTCTGTGTCCTTGCTCCGTCAAAATAACCGAGTTTTTCTCAATAGTAGGCAATCCGCCTATACCGCTTGCAGCTGAAACGCCAAATCTTTCTGCATTGATAGTATTCTTGTCAAGACCTGAGTCTGCAAAAGCCTCTACAGCACTTTTAAGACCGAGTTGTATAAATCTATCCGATTTCTTTACCTCTTTGGCGTCCATTACGACTGTGGGGTCAAAGCCTTTGACCTCTCCTGCTATTTGTACCGGAAAGTTTTCCGGATCAAATAATGAAATCCTTTCGATGCCACACTTGCCGTTTAGTATAGCCTCAAAAGAACTTTTTGCATCTAGGCCCAAAGAAGATATTATTCCTATGCCTGTTACTACTACTCTTTTCACTGCTCTTATCTCCGAAGAATTTGAAGTGAGGATTGAAAACTCCGAGAGATTCGGAGCTTTCTTCAATTTATTTTTTAATGCTTTCGATGAAATCAACTGCGTTTTGTACAGTTTGGATTTTTTCAGCTTGATCATCTGGAATTTCGATATCGAATTTTTCTTCCAAAGCCATAACAAGCTCAACTACGTCAAGGCTGTCTGCGCCTAGGTCGTCCACAAATTTTGATTCCGGTTTTACTTCGTCAGCGCTAACATTTAGTTGCTCAACAACCACTGCTTTTACATCATCAAAAATAGCCATAAACTTCTCCCAAAGGAATTTTAAAACCACACATTATATCAAAGCAACTGTTAAAGTGGCTAAAATTGGCGCTACATTAGCATTCCGCCGTTTACTTTTAGCGTCTCTCCGGTTATATACGATGCCTCATCGGATAGCAAAAATGCTACGGCGCTGGCTATCTCTTCTGGCTTGCCAAATCTTTTTAGAGGAATTTTGTATATATAATAGTTCTTAACTTCATCTTTTAGTTCGTTTGTCATATCCGTTTGTATAAAACCGGGAGTTACGGTATTGTATCTTATAGCTCTTGCGGCGCCCTCGAGAGCAAAGCTTTTTGTCATCGCAATCATGCCGCCTTTGCTTGCCGAGTAGTTCGTCTGACCCGCATTCCCCGTTTCGCCGACTATCGAGGCTATATTTACTACGCTGCCGAATTTGTTTTTGCTCATGACTTTTAGCGCTTCTCTGCAGCCTATGAATGTAGATGTCAGGTTTGCTTTTATTACGGATTCGAAATCTTCTACTTTCATTCTAAGTGCAAGTTTGTCGTTAGTAATACCGGCGTTATTGACGAGATAGTCCATGCTGCCGTCAGAGTCTACTATTGTTTTGACGGCGTTTATGAACGCTTCTTCGTCGCTTGCGTCAAATCCTATTACGGCCGCTTTGCCGCCCTTTGCCTCTATCTGTGCTTTTAGCGCATCCGCCTCCGCTGCACTGCTTTTGTAGTTTATCCATACTTTTAGGCCTTGTTTTGCAAGGTATTTTGCGATTTCAGAGCCTATCCCTCTGCTTGCTCCGGTGATAAGTACGTTTTTGCCTGTAAATGTCATCTTTATCCTTTTATTTCTATTAACGGTTCATCCATTTCGCTCGGTATCTCGATACCCATAAGAGCCAGTACGGTCGGAGCTATGTTGTTTAAGCCGCCTTCATTTACGCTCGATACTCCTTCGTCTTTAACAAAGCAGTATACGGAGCCTACCGTATGGTTTGTGAGCGTATGCCCCTCGTCGTCTCTCATCTCTTCGCAGTTGCCGTGGTCTGAGGTGAGCACCACGGAATAATCTTTTTCATCGGATTTTGCAAATATTTTGCCAAGGCACTCATCCACCGCTTCAACGGCTTTTACGGCTGCTTCAAAAACTCCTGTGTGTCCGACCATGTCGCCGTTTGCGAAGTTGACTACTACAAATTCATACTCTTCGTCCATCGCTTTTAGTACCGCATTACACACTTCGTATGCACTCATTTCCGGCTTTTCGTCGTACGTTTTGACTTTTGGGCTAGGTATCAGCGCCCTAGATTCATTCAGATATGGCGTCTCTACGCCGCCGTTAAAAAAGAATGTCACATGTGCGTATTTTTCGGTTTCCGCCGTATGAAACTGCCTTAGTCCAGCTTTCGATATCACTTCGGCTAACGTGTTTTTTGGCTCCTCTTTTTCAAAAAGCACTGGATAGCTAAACTCTTTTGAGTATTCCGTCATTGTTACTATATTGATTTTTTTGTAGACCCTCTCAAAGCCGTTAAAATCTTCACGACCCAGCGCCGTTACTATCTCTCTGGCTCTATCGGATCTGAAGTTGGCGAATATAAAACCGTCCCCCTCGTTTATGCCGCCAAAGCCGTCAAAGGCGACCGGTTCCAAAAACTCGTCCGTTATCTCTTTGGCGTACTGCGAATCTATATACTCCAAAGGAGATGCGGATATTTTCGGCGTTGCGTTAGAGATTGCGCCGTATGCTTTTTCAACCCTGTCCCATCTATTGTCTCTATCCATCGCATAAAATCTGCCCGCTATCGTGGCTAGTTTTATGTTGTCGTTACATATTGATAGGATCTCGGATATAAAGCCTTTTGACGAGGTCGGAGAGACATCTCTACCGTCTGTTATGGCATGTAACCACACTTTTTTGCCCGCTTTTTCGGCTATTTTTGCAAGACCTATTATATGTGTCAGATGAGAGTGGACGCCGCCGTCCGAGACAAGCCCTGCTATATGTATATCTTTTGAGCTTTCAAAAAGCGTCTTTAACTTCGGATGCGAAGCTAGCGAGCCGTCTTCAAGCGCCAGCGATATTTTCACGAGATCTTGGTAGAGTATGCGTCCGCTGCCTATCGTCATATGTCCGACCTCGGAGTTGCCCATCTGACCTTCCGGCAGACCTACGCTTAGACCGTGCGTCTTTACGAGCGAATACGGTACATTTTTGAATAGATAGTCGTATGTCGGTTTTTTTGCCGCCAAAAAGGCGTTAAAATCTTTTTTTTCAGAGTGGCCGATGCCGTCCGTTATTATTAAAACTGTTTTTTTTCTCATTGGCGTTTCCACCTGTTATTTATGGGCTTTTGAGGTAAAGTTTACTAAAATTTGGCTTTTATAACAAGAGGACTTTTTGTAATGTTTTATTGGCTTTACAGCTTTTATGGCGTAAACATTTTCCACTATATCACGGTGCGTGCGCTAATCGGATTTTTCATAGGGTTTGCGCTTACTCTGGCTATGATGCCGAGCTTTATCAGATGGGCAAAAGCGAAAAAGATGAAGCAGCCTATATATGCGCTGGCTCCGGAGTCGCATCAAGGCAAGAAGAATACGCCTACGATGGGCGGTCTCGTATTTATGAGCGCGACGCTGGCGGCGATATTTCTATCCGCCAAAATGGACGACCCGTATGTTGTCTGCTCTATATTCTTGATGCTTGGGTTTATGGCTATAGGGCTTACCGACGATATGGGTAAAATTACGAACAAAAAGAACGATCTCGGGCTATCGGCCAGAGGCAAGCTCTATGGCCAGTTTTTTATAGCTTTTATCGTTTCCGCTTTTTTGTTTTTTTATATGAACTTTCCGACCTCTTTTTACGTGCCGTTTTTGAAAAATCAGCTGTTTGACATGGGATATTTTGCGATACCTTTTTGGGCGCTAGTGATGGTGGCGGCCAGCAATGCCGTAAATATTACCGACGGTCTAGACGGCCTCGCTACGGTGCCTAGCGTATTCGCATTTTTCTCTCTGGGCGTACTAATTTATATTACGGGTAATGCGGTTTTGAGCTCATATCTATTTATGCCGAAAGTAATTGGCGTGGGCGAGCTTGCCGTCGTCGCTTTTTGTATGATAGGCGCACTTCTTGGTTTTTTATGGTACAACTCAAACCCGGCCGAAGTGTTTATGGGCGATAGCGGGAGCCTTCCGATAGGTGCGCTCTTGGGACTTTTGGCTATTGCTTCCAAAAGTGAAATTTTGCTTATTATCATAGGTTTCGTATTTGTGATGGAGACGATGTCTGTTATTATCCAAATCGCAAGCTATAAATCGAGAGGCAAGAGAGTCTTTTTGATGGCTCCGCTGCATCACCACTTCGAGATGAAAAAGTGGGCCGAGAATAAGATAATAGTCCGCTTTTGGATTATCGCTCTTTTGTCAAACATCATCGCACTTCTAACTATTAAGATACGCTGATGACACTATTTGGATACGGAAAAACCACGCAGGCGATCGCTAATAAATTCGGCAATTGTAGAATTTTTGACGATAACATCAAAGAGATCAAGACGGACGAGAAAGGCAATACTCTTTTCCCCTCCCATCTTTTCGATCCGGACGCAAGTCATCTAGAAGTAACCAGTCCCGGCATTCCGCCCTATCATCCGCTCACAAAGGCGGCGAAAAACCTTATCAGCGAATATGACCTATTTGCAGGCAAGATGCCGTATAGCATATGGATTAGCGGCACGAACGGCAAGACTACGACTACGCAGATGCTCCACCATCTTCTAAAAAGACGAGGTGCGGATGTCGGGGGCAATATAGGCTCTCCGCTGGCCGAGATGGACGAAAACGCAAATATGTGGATACTTGAGACTAGCTCTTTTACGATGCACTACACCAAAAAAGCAAAGCCAAATATCTATCTGCTACTCCCAATTACCCCGGACCACGTGAGCTGGCACGGCGGCATGCAGGAGTACGAGGCGGCGAAGCTGATGCCGTTTGCGTCGATGAACGAGGGTGAAATGATAGTCGCCCCTTCAAAGTACAAAGAGGTGCCTACGAACGGATTTTTTGTGGGATACGACGGTGCCGACGATTTGGCCGCATATTTTGGTATAGACGTCTCAAAGCTGAAATTCAAAGGCGTGTTCTTGTTTGATGCACTTATGGCGCTCTCTGTCACAAAAGCACTTTTTAACGAAGTGGATTATGAGCTGATAAACTCATTCAATATAGACGGACATAGGCAAGAGGAGTTTACGGACAAAAAAGGGCGCCTCTGGGTGGACGATAGCAAGGCGACAAATCTGGACGCGACGATAGAGGCGGTCAAAAACTACGAGGACAAAAAAATATTACTCCTTTTAGGCGGCGACGACAAAGGGCAAGACCTTGCCCCTATGTTTGAGTTTTTAAAAGGCAAAAATATCGAGGTGTTTACGATAGGTTCAAATGAAGAGAGGGTGGGCTCTTTTTGCGAAAAATACGGTATAAGTTATACGAAATGCGGCGTATTGCAAAACGCAGTTCTTAAAATGGGCGATAAAATGGCTCACGATAGCGTCGGTATGCTCTCTCCCGCAGCCGCCAGTCTTGATCAATTCAGCGGATACAAAGAGCGCGGAGAAAAATTTAAAGAGTTTGTTCTCGCTTTAAGCTAAACTTTAAGAGTAAGTAAATATAATTTCGCTTCCTTTTTGTGGCTCGATAGCTCAGTTGGTAGAGCAGCAGACTGAAAATCTGCGTGTCGGCAGTTCGATTCTGCCTCGAGCCACCACCCACCCCTTTTAAAACAATCCAAGATAGTCTAACATAGTCCAATAAACCCCGATAGAATAAGCCTTTAAGCCATTTTCTTAGTCCAAGATAGTCTAACACC
>JAEMQC010000064.1 GCA_022758985.1 Campylobacteraceae bacterium | reverse complement strand
TGCCTCTCTTCTAATAGTGGCTCTTCTGCCATATCCATAGTAACGTCGGAGGGCTATTTTGTAGCGTCCGATAGACTTTCTCCTATGTCGTCGATAGATGTAAGCTCTCCTTCAAAATCTATATCTTTCATTTCATCCTGAATATCGCCTATCTGCTCATCTAGCTTTATACTGTCGCTATCGTCCAAGGTTAGCTCTTTTGATTCAAATTCCGGATGCTCGTTTGGCATCTCCAGATGCAGCTCTTCCATCTCTTCTAGGTCGGCCGGCTGCTCCTCTAGAGATATGGAGCCAAAGTCGTCATCCAATGCACCGAAGGCGTCCGACGACTCTTCGTTTTGTTCGGATGGAGCCGCAAATGACGTATCGGCGTCGAATGTACCTATCTCCGATTCGGCGTTATCAAATACGGAGTCATCGGCAACACTGGAGGCAAGTGAGTTAAAAATATCTACAAGCTCTGTAGGTAAAAACGGCTTTTCTACGTATACGTCGAAACCTTCAGGTCTTTGGGCACCTTTTGTAATTATGAGTATATATTTTGCATTTGAAAAATTTTGTTTTAATATCGCAAATTCTTCGTCATTATACAGGTCGCTGTCTATTATAATGAAACCATACGCCGCACTTCCCACATCGGAAATATCTTTTGCGCTCACTAGCTCATATCCGAGCTTTCCGGAGCTTAGTTTTACAAGCCTCTCGATTGTAGCGTTTTGATTTATTAGTAGTACTTGCATTTATTGACCTTAAGAACTTTACTTTTTATTAAGTTGCCGTTAATTTTATATTTTTAAACATTTATTTTAGCTTTTACAAAAGAAGCAGCATATGGTTTATAATTTCTACGAACTTCTCTTTAAAAATAAGCGCAACCGAAGTCATAACGGCCGTTAATACGGCTATGCCAAGTATTACTTTTATCGGCATACCGACGACCAGAAGATTAAAGGAGGGCATTGTCTTCATAATCATACCGAAGATAATATCCGAAAGTAACGATAACGCCATTAGGGGGAAAGCTATCGTAAAACCTATTAGGAATATATTTTTGACGGATAGTATGGAGTATTCAAGATACCCTTTGGTGAGCGTAAACTGCCCTATCGGCGCCTCTTTTAGGGAGTATTCGATGTACTTTATGATTAGATGATGCCCATCTGCCGCCAGAAGTATCAAAAGCGTAAAAAAGCTAAGCATTACGCTAATTACCTGTGAGCTCTGCTGTGTTTGCGGGTCGTATGCACTAGCCATAGAAAAACCCATAACCATACTTATCTGCTCGCCGGCAAATCCTACCGCCGCAAAAAGGGTGGAGACCAAAAAACCGGCTATAAAACCAAAAGTAGCCTCCATTAGTATCGCCGCAATGAGGGCGCTTGACGTCATCTCTACATTTGCCGTAGGCACAACCGTGTAAAATATAACCGTAAAGTATAGAGCCAATGTACCCTTGATTGAAACTGGTACCGATGTATGGGCAAAAAAAGGCATAAAAGCAAAAAGTGATGAAAAGCGCACGAATAAAAGCATAAAAGTTATTACCGACTCTTGTGCTAAAAATGGGAGTAGCTGATTCATTTTACGGTTATTAGCGCATTTTTTTCTAATCTATATACAAAGTCGCAGGAGTGTGCCAGATTTTCATCATGCGTTACGCAAAGCAGCGAGGCGCAGTTTGTATTTATATATTCAAAAATAGTAGACATTACCTGTTTTGCGCTATCTTTGTCGAGATTTCCGGTCGGCTCGTCTGCAAAAATAACCCGAGGTTTTTTGGTAAGCACTCTGACAATAGAGATTCTTTGTTGCTGTCCGCCGGATAGGGTGGAGATTGGCTGACTCAAAACATGCGCCACGCCAAATTTATCGGCCAAAGACTCGTCTATCGGCTCACCGCTCATTATGGAGGCTACTTCTAGGTTCTCCCTGGCGCTAAACCCCCTAAAAAGATAGTGCGATTGGAAGATAATGCCAAACTCGTTTTTTCTTAACTCAACTAGCTCTTTTGAGTTTAGCGAATATATATTTTTCCCCTCAAAAAATACCTCTCCGCTTTTTGGTTTCAAAAAGGACGATAAGATATGCAGCAAGGTAGATTTTCCGCTTCCGCTGACACCTAAAATGGCTGTCGATTTTTTTTGGTTAAGCTCAATATTTATGTTGTCGAAAAGGTCGTAGTCAAAAGAGTGGGAGAGATTTTTGGCGCCGAGCATTTAGAGCCTTTTGTTTGAAAGTTTCCCCGCTTCGGGCGGGGAAATTATAGGAGAATAATTATTTAGATAGCTGCGCTGCAACTTCGCTTGCAAAGTCGCAAGCTTTTTTCTCTAGGCCTTCGCCTACTTCAAATCTAACATAAGCAGTTAGTTTTGCAGTGCCACCGGCAGCTTTTGCTGCGGCTTCGAGAGCCTCTTTAACTGTTTTTTTGTCGTCTTTGACAAACTGTTGATCTACAAGGCAGTTATCTTTTTTGAACTTTACAAGTTTTCCAGGGATAATTTTGTCCCACATCGCTTGCGGTTTACCCTCTTTTTCTAGTTGAGCTTTTGCAACTTCAACTTCTCTATCTAAATCTTCTTGCGGAATTTCCGTTTCGTCTAGGTAGCTTGGATTCATAGCCGCAGCGTGCATTGCGATATCTTTTAGTACGCCAGCAATGGCATCGGCAGTTTTTGCGCTGTCGCACTCTGCGCCCACAAGAACGCCTATTTTTCCGTTAGCGTGTTTGTATGCGCTTACGGCTCCGTTTTCGCTTACCGCCACCTCTGCAAATCTTCTAACTACGATGTTTTCACCGATTTTACTGATAGTAACCGATAGATGATCGGAAAACGCGCTTCCGTTGATTGTAGAAGCCATAAGCTCGTCAACGCTTTTTATGCCGCTTGTGTGGATATGAGCTGTCGTGCTGGCGCAAAACTCGATGAAGTTTTCGTTTTGGCCCACGAAGTCCGTCTCACAGTTTACTTCAGAAATCGTCGCTTTTTTGCTATCCGCAGATACTTCTATGGTGATAGTACCTTCAGTTGCGCTTCTACCGCTTTTTTTAGCAGCGGCCGAAAGACCTTTTTTCCTTAGCCAATCTATAGCTGCGTCTAGATCGCCGTCGCACTCGGTAAGCGCTTTTTTGCAATCAAGCATACCGGCTGCGGTTCTCTCTCTAAGCTCTTTGATTAGTTCGCTTGTAACGGCTGCCATTACTCTTCTCCTTCTTGGGCTTTTGCTTCTTCCTTAACTTCTGCAACCACTTCTGCAACTTCAGCTTCAGTTACTTCTTCTACAGCTTCTTCCACTTTTTCGTTTGAGCTTCTGCCTTCGATTATTGCATCAGCCATCTCTTTGCAGAATAGTTCGATTGCTCTGATAGCGTCGTCGTTGCCTGGGATTGGGTAGGTGATTAGGTCTGGATCACAGTTTGTATCAAGTGGCGCAACAACGGGAATTCTTAGTCTGTTTGCCTCTTGAACAGCGATTTTTTCTTTTTGTGCATCAAGTACGAAAATCATATCAGGCGCAGATTTCATGTGTCTGATACCGCCGATATAGTTTTCAAGTTTCTCTTTTTTTCTGTTAAGGATAAGGGCTTCTTTTTTTGTAAGAAGGTTGATTTGACCTGATTTGATCATATCCTCGATAATTTCTAGTTTTCTGATTGATTGTCTAACAGTTTTGAAGTTTGTTAGCATGCCGCCTAGCCATCTGTAGTTTACATATGGGCAGTTTGCTCTTGTGGCGTGCTCTTTTATCATGTTGCTAGCTTGTTTTTTTGTGCCGACGAAAAGAATAGTTTTGCCCTCTGCGGCAGCGTCTCTAACGACATTGTAAGTGTATTTGAAATATCTTAGCGTTTTTTGTAGGTCGATAATATGGATGTTTTTTCTAACGCCGAATATGAATTTTTTCATTTTCGGGTTCCATCTTCTTGTTTGGTGACCGAAGTGTACGCCACACTCTAGTAGATCTTTCATTGTAACCATGTTGTGAATGCTCCTTGCATAAAAATAAAATGTTGGTTTGTTCCTCCGCAAGCATCAACGAGACTCTCTCTCGCAACCTTTTCAAGGACTCTTGCGTGTGGGATGTGGATAGCCCTCTCGTAAAACGAGGGCCAAATTTTATCTCTTTTTTGCTGAAGATTATTTTTGAAGTTTTGCTATCTGCTCTTTTACTTTTTGGGCGTGTCCTTTTGCTTTTACGTTATCCCAGTAAAACGCCACTTCGCCTTTTGGATTTACGAGTACCGTGGAGCGTACTATTCCCATATATTTTTTGCCACACATGTTTTTCTCTCTCCATGCGCCGTAGCTCTCTATCACCTTGTGTTCAGGATCCGACAGTAGCGTAATTCCGAGGGAATGTTTGTCTGCAAATTTTTTATGTTTTTCGACGCTGTCGGCGCTAACGCCAAGAATAACGGCGTTCATATCCAGAAAGTTTGGGAACTCAGCCGTAAATTCACAAGCCTCTGTTGTGCATCCGGGAGTGTCGTCTTTTGGATAAAAATAGATAACCATCCATTTGCCCTTGAAATCTCTTGAGCAGACTTCGTTTCCGTCTTGGTTTTTGAGGCAAAATTCCGGGGCTTTTGTTCCTATTTGCATGTGTTCTCCTTAGTCAAATTTTACAACTACCATACCACAAAAACTTTTGCCTTTGTATATTTCGGCCCTATAGATTTTTGCGGATTTGTCCAGCGAGTAATTTTTATCGAATTCGGATTTTGCAACTTCTATACCGCTTTCATTTTCCGCTCCTTTTTTGCTAAAGCCGATTATATTGAGCCTATAGTCGCTCGGTACGTTTATTTTGAAGCTATTTTTGACGTTTAGATACGAGCCTATGGCTACCTTTTGGAGTTTCCCGTCGGATACCGCTTCAACCTCTTTTAGCGAGTCGTCAAACGTGTAGCTCTGGGTCGAGAGCGAAGAAACTTTGATATTGCCGTTGTAGACATCGTATCCAGATTTGCTTTTTATTACGGCTACTAACGGATTTTGGCTTTTATATACTAAGCCTTTCGCATCAATGGGGAAGTATCCAATGGAAGGCTTCAAGTCGCTTAGCGGAAGCTTGATTTTGTGCGGTGGTATTTCGAGCTCCCCGTACTCTTTCAAAAGTGCTGTTACGTTTTTGAGGTTTAGTTCGAAGTCTCTTTTATATTTTATATTCATAAGTTGCATAAACTCTTCGAAACTTTTTAATTGGTATAAGACTTTTGTCGGCAAGTCAGATATATTTTTGCTTGTTTCTACTGCCATCGCCGGTTTTTTGTTTTGGATAGCGAAATAGGTCAGGCTCTGCCTCATCGCTTCGTCTTCATCTTTTGTCTGGGTGTTTTTGACGTTAAACTCGTGTACGTCTTCTTGCAAAACTATGTTGTTCTTTTTGGCTACTTTAGATGCAATTTCGGCTAGATTGCCGTATTTCGTACCTGCAAGCGCCTGCTGGTCTATAATAAAGGCTTGTCCCCATGCCTTTGGATTAAATAGGTCGTTTTTTGGAATAGGTCTATAAAATCCGTGTCCGTCATGCAGATTTAGGATAAGACTAACTTTTGGATCCAGCATCAGTTTTTTTATATCGTCGACTATCTCTTTGTCTTTGTCGTCTTTTTTTATGACGGCAAACTTTCTATTCATGTCGCCGTAGATGCCGCGCTGATTTTGCAAAATGCTGTCAAAGTTGAGGTTGGGTACTACCCAGACGTTGCCCTCGGTTATTTTATAGTGCGACAAAAAAAGCATCGGTGCAAAATAACCGCCTGGCTCATTTCCGTGTATGCCGCCTATGATAAAGAGCGTATCGCCTTTGCCGGTTTCCATTTTGTGTAGGCTAAAGTGTAGGTTTGCGGCATTCAAAGAGAGTGCGGTAAGAGCCGCAATAAGCAGTTTTTTCAAAAGATTACCTTTCCGCCATTATCGTCATTTTTCCGTTTTCCACTTTGACGAATAGATCTTTTACGCCGTTAAACTTGAACGACGGAGCCCAATACTCCTCATAGAATTTGACTTTGAATATTTTTTCGCCAGTACTTGTCGGATTTGGCGTTACCTCGAACTCTCTAAAAACTATCTTTTTAGGTTCGTTTTTGCTAAAAATTCTCTGCTTGTAGGTACTAAACGCCTTCTTCTCCATTCCGTCAAATCTTCTGAATTTTTCATCATAAAAATCCAGATAGCTCTTTAGGTCGTTTCTTTCCCAAGCTTTTTTCCATTGAAACATTGAAGCTAGTATCGTCGCTACGTCGTCTTTTGATGTTTTGGGTAGAGGTTTGTCGTCGATAATAAGCACCGTTTTTTGATATGTAATTTTTTTATCTAGATTTACTAGGTAGTCGTTGTTTACTACTACGCATCCTCTGGTTGACGGCGTCCTGTTGCCATCGAGGGGCATACCGTGTAGCCAGATACCGTTACCGCCTTTTTTGTTAACTACGTCGTATAGGTTTGGATAGTCTGTTGCATATGCAAAAGGGCCGTAAAAAGTATTTAGTTTTCCTAGTTTGTTTACAAAGTCGTATGAGCCGGTAGGAGTTTTGAAGTCACCCTGCTTGATTTTGTCGCCTTTTGAGCCGCCGACTATAGCTGCTGACTTGTTAACAAGGGTCAGCTTGTGGTCTTTGTACGTATAAAAAGCTATCTCGGGTTTGGATTTATCTGTTATGAGTATATATTTGTCCGTTTCGTAAAAACCAAGTGAGGTATCGTGGTTTTTTAGATACGCTTGCCAATACTCTTTTGTGGCGAGCTCTCTTTCTATCTCCGATATGGCGGCGTCCACGCCCTTTTTTCTATAAACCTCTATAATATCCGAAGCGGATAGCGTAATCGAAAATACACATGCCGCAAGCAATGCTTTTTTTAGCATAAGGGTGGTTGCTCCATCTTAAGACAAATTTCAAAACCGAAATTATATTTAAACGGGTTTAAACTAAGTGCGAAAGGCGTTATTTTGGGTGGCTTATTTATAAAGTATGCTGTATAATTTTTACAAATTGGGGTATATTTTGTGTGAAGATGAAACAGATTCGTCTTGAAAGACTTATATACTGCCAACAAAAAAACAAAAGGATTTCGATTTATGAAAAAGTTTCTTATCTCTCTCTCAGCCGCAATTGCCATTGGTACTAGCGCATTTGCTGCGGACGTTGTTGCTACGGTAAACGATAAAAATATAACTACCGATGACGTTAACGCTTTTTTAAGAACGATACCAGAAGCAAACGTGGACTATAACGCACTTTCAAAAGAGGTAAAAGAAAAAGTAATTCAACAGATGATTGAGAAGCAGCTCTTGATGGAAGAGGCCATAAAGGAGGGGATACAATCTACCGAAGAGTACAAAAAAGAGCTTGAGAGAGTTAGCAAAGAGCTGACTTTTGAAGTCTGGATGAAAAAGCAGTTTGACAAGGTGACTGTGTCCGACGAGGAAGCAAAAAAATTCTACGAAGCAAACGGCGATAAATTCAAACAACCTGAACTTCTAAACGCAAGACATATAATCGTAAAAACGGAAGCCGAGGCTAACAAAATACTAAAAGAGCTTCAATCGGCGCCTAAAGATAAACTTGAGGATGCGTTTGCCGCTGCAGCCGCCAAATACTCTATAGACGGCACAAAAGATAACGGCGGAAAACTTGGATGGTTTGCTGAGGGGAGAATGGTAAAAGAGTTCTATGTTGCGGCAAAAGCCCTAAAAAAAGGGGAGATGAGCAAAAAACCTGTTAAAACACAGTTTGGATATCACCTAATATTTCTTGTTGACCAAAAACCTGCCGGCAAAGTATCTTTTGAAAACGCAAAAGAGCAGATCAAGCAAGTTCTAAAAGTAGATAAATTCAAAGAGATCGTTGCCGAAAAAGGTAAGTCTCTAAGAGAAAAAGCAAAAGTCGAAATCAAAAAGTAGGAGATAGACTAGATGGCAAAAGTTCTTGATATTGTAAAACCGGGTGTTGTGACCGGTGACGACGTAACAAAGTTGTTTAACCACGCAAAAGAGAACGGATTTGCGATACCTGCCGTAAACTGCGTAGGTACGGATAGTATAAATGCCGTGTTAGAGGCGGCTGCGGCTGTTAAATCTCCGGTAATCGTACAGTTTAGCAACGGCGGCGCTATTTTTATTGCTGGCAAGGGGCTAAAAAACGAAAACGAAAAAGCCGCAATTTTGGGCTCAATATCGGGCGCTTTGCATATTCATAATGTTGCTGAGGCGTACGGTGTGCCAGTAATCATACACACTGACCACGCTGCAAAAAAACTTCTGCCTTGGATAGATGGACTTCTCGATGCTAGTGAAAAGTATTTTGCACAGCACGGCAAGCCGCTATTTTCATCTCACATGCTTGACCTATCCGAAGAGCCTTTGCATGAAAATATTGAAATCTGCGAAAAATACCTAACTCGTATGTCCAAAATGGGCATGACGCTAGAAATCGAGCTTGGCTGTACAGGCGGTGAAGAAGACGGCGTAGATAATACGAATATCGATAACTCAAAGCTCTATACTCAGCCGGAAGATGTTGATTATGCATATGAGAGACTCTCTGCGATAAGCCCGAACTTCACTATTGCGGCGTCGTTTGGGAATGTACACGGCGTATATGCGCCTGGTAACGTCAAACTAAGCCCTGTGATACTTGATAACTCTCAAAAATATATCAGCCAAAAAAGAGGACTAGGTGCAAAACCTGTAAACTTCGTATTTCACGGCGGTAGCGGCTCAGACCCAAAAGACATCAAAGATGCCATTAGCTACGGCGTAATCAAAATGAATATCGACACCGATACGCAGTGGGCATTTTGGGATGGCATAAGAACTTATGAAGCTAAAAATCACGATTACCTACAAGCTCAGATAGGCAACCCTGAGGGTCCTGAAAAACCGAACAAAAAATATTACGATCCGCGTGTCTTAATCAGAGAGGGTCAAAAAAGTATGGTCGAAAGACTTAAACAAGCTTTTGCCGACCTAAACTGCATAGAACGAAACTAAAAAACTTAAGCCCCCTTCGGGGCTTTTTCTACTTTCTACTTTTACGCTATAATTCCACAAAAATTAAACATTTAGAGCAATTTAAGATGATTAAAATATTAAAAACTACGGATAAAGATTTTAAAACACAGCTAGAGGCGACGCTTCACAGAGGTGAGACGCAAGGCGAAAAAGTCGAAGCGATTGTAAAATCTATAATAGCGGATGTCAAAAAAGATAGAGATAGCGCCTTGATTGCTGCGGTGGCAAAGTTTGACGGCTGGAGCCCAAAAAGCGGCGGCGAGCTTGCCGTAAACGAAGCGGACATGAAAGCAGCCTATGATGCTCTTGAGCCAAAACTAAAAGAGGCGCTGCACACGGCGCACGATAGGATAGCGGCATACCATAAAGAGCTAAAGCCAAAAAGCTGGATAACAACCGAGGCTAACGGCACGATACTTGGTCAAAAAGTAACCCCCGTAGATAGAGCAGGGCTTTATATTCCGGGCGGCAAGGCGGTATATCCAAGCTCCCTTCTAATGAATGCGATTCCGGCGATAGTGGCAGGGGTCGGTGAAATAGTCGTTTGTACGCCTACTCCTGGCGGTGAGCCAAATCCACTGCTTATGGCCGCTGCCCACCTATGCGGTATCAAAAAAATGTACAAAATAGGCGGAGCCAGCGCAATAGCAGCTATGGCTTACGGCACTGAAACCATCGGCAAAGTGGATGTGATTACGGGACCGGGCAATATCTTTGTGGCGACCGCCAAAAAGCTGGTGTTCGGGGATGTAAATATCGATATGATAGCCGGACCTAGCGAGATAGGGATACTGGCTGATGAGAGCGCAAATCCATCTTGGCTTGCGGTGGATATGCTCTCTCAGGCGGAACACGACGAACTTGCAGGCTCTTATCTCGTGACTACGAGCGAAAAAATAGCCGAGGAGAGCGCAAAAGAGATAGAGAGGTATCTAAAGGAACTTCCAAGGAGTGAAATAAGCTCCGTCTCTATAGCCAACAACGGCATCATTGTCGTGTGTAAGGATATGAAAGAGGCTATAGATATTATGAATGACATAGCGCCTGAGCACCTTGAGGTGTGCGTGACAAATGCGCTTGAGCTTCTACCTTTTATCAAACATGCAGGAGCGATATTTTTAGGACACTACACTCCTGAAGCGATAGGTGATTATATGGCGGGACCGAATCATACATTGCCTACGGGGGCGAGCGCTAGGTTTTTCTCTCCGCTTTCCACGGAACATTTTATGAAGAAGTCTTCGATAATATCGTTTTCAAAAGAGGCTATAAAGGAACTCGGCGGACAGTGTGCCGTAATCGCCGATGTAGAAGGACTTTTTGCGCACAAAGAGAGTGTGCTTGCAAGAGTAAATGCGAAGTAAAACTTCGCATTTACTATTTAATATAGCCCCACTTTCCCATCTTTTCTTCTATACATAACCCTTGTTTTTTTAGACTTATCCTCAAAAATCATAAACATACACCCTTTTTGTTTGAAAGTCTCAAGTGCCTCGTCTATCTCGACCGGTTTGTCGATATCTAGCTCCGCCGGTACTATTTCGTCTTCTTCGGACTCTTCTTCCAGCGCTACGAGCGGAATGGACATTTTGGATGTTGCTTTATGACTAGAGACTTTGTCGTGATGGCGCCTAAGGACTTTTTTTGCCCTCTCTTCGGCTAGGTCTATCGCTGCATATAGATCTTTATCCATCTGTTTTATAACTACGGTGTCTTTGCCTGCGAGCTGTATTATAAACTCTATACTAAAGCCTTTTTTACCGTTTTTGTCGGCGCTCGAGACTATTGCCTTGACCGCGATGACATCTAAATGGAATTTTTCGAATGAGCTAACCTTCTCTTGTATGTATTCTTTGATAGGGTCTGTAAGCTCTAATTGTTTGGCTACGATACTTAGATTCATCTGGTCCTCCTCTAGATACAAAAGTACAGATATTGTATCGGCGATAAGTTAAAAAAGATTTAAAAAAAGAGGCAAGGCCCCGGAATTAAAATCCGGAAGCTTTGAGAATGGAGCTGTAGCCTGTAAGTATATCGTTGATAACGAATATGGAGAATACGGATACAAAAGCGGCAATCGCCAGTATAAATTTAAACGGCAGCGTCGCATTGTGCATATAGATAGTCCTATTTGTATAGGAAGGCTCTCTTAGGAACATATACACTATCAGCTTTATGTAGTAGTAGACGGCTATTGCACTGTTTAGTACCATTATTAAGGCAAGGCCTATGTAGCCGGCAGACATTGTCGCTGCTATAAGGTAGAACTTACCCCAAAATAGCGCAAACGGAGGAACTCCCGCAAGGCTTAGCATAAATATACCCATTATTACCGCCGGGATTGGGGCTATATATACCATACCGCTGAATTTCGTATACGGGTGGTCGAATCTATTGTGGAAAATCTTGCTTTTGTGTCTAGAAATCCATAACATGGTAAAGGCGCCTAGGTTTGCAAACATAAATAGCGTCCAATACATGAACAAGGCGGTATTTGCTTCGTTTGTGGCTACCAGTATAGCAACCATACCAAAACCGGCGTGGCTTATAGAGCTAAACGCAAGCATCCTTTTTACCGACTCTTGTACTAGAGCCAGGATGTTACCCACTGTCATCGTCGCAACAGCCGCAATCCAAAGCATTGTTTTAATCCACTCTACGTCAGAAGCGACCAAAAATTCGAATATTCTAATCGCTATTACGAAGCCGGCAATTTTTGGGACTATAGACATATACCCTGCAAGCGGTGCACTAGCGCCTTCGTAAACATCCGGCGTCCAAGTATGGAGAGGAACCATCGAAAGTTTAAATCCGATTGCCGCAACAAGGAACGCCAAAGAGATTAGAAGCATCTCAAAATTATGCGTACCTAAATGTTCAAGGGCAAAGAACGATTTTTCAAGCTCAACGCTTCCAGTGGCAAGATAGAATAGCGCTCCGCCGAATGCAAAGAAGCCTGCAGCAAGAGAGCCCATCGTAAAGTATTTGATTGCTGCTTCGATAGATCTATCTCTGTTGTGCATCGCTATTATCGTGTAAAGCGCCAAAGAGGCAGCCTCTAGACCTATAAACATAAGTATGATGTTGTCGGTGGAAACCATCACCTGAAAACCGGTAACCATGAATAAGAAAAGAGCAAAGAACTCGGAGTATTCAAACTCGTGAAATCTTTGTGACGTCAGCGACAAAGGCAAGAAAAGAGCGGATGCGAGAAGTATTATCGCTTGGCTTATTATCGCTATACCGTCTATTGTTACAAGGCCGAAGAATCCGACCTGGTTTAGCCCTGTGTTCAAAAGGGTATAAAGAGCTGCGATTACAACGCCGACCGAAAACATCGAATTGAACAGTTTTGAAGGTTTTTTCAAAAGATCAAAAATAAGAATAAGTAACGCTCCGACAGTAGTTATAAATACCGGATAGAGCGTAGGCAGATTTAGATCTGCAAAATTTATAGAAATAGGCGTCACTTTGCGCCTCCTGCGATAGAGTTGTAATCCAATATGCTTAGTTTTGCTTCAAAGCTTTGCGATTTTTTGAACATCAGCTCTACTAGCTTTTTGGCGCTAGATTCTGCCGGTTCCAAAATAGGTTTTGGGTAAACACCTAGAATTATTACCAGAAGCGTTAGTGGTACAAGAGCTGCAACTTCTCTTCTTGTTAGGTCTTTTAGTCCTATTATTTTGCTATTCGTTACTTGCCCGAAGAACGATTTTCTAAAGACGTTTAGCATATATATCGCACCCAAAATTATCGTAGTTCCGGCTATTAGCGTCATAAATGGCGATACTTTGAAGAAGCCTAGAAGCGATAGGAATTCGCCGACGAATCCGATCGTAAGCGGTAGACCTACGGAGCCCATCAGTACGATACCGAATATCACGCCGTACTTTGGCATTACGCTCGTAATACCGCCAAACTCGCTCATCTCTTTTGTATGAAGTCTCTCATAAATTACGCCCACAAGCATGAACAGTGCGCCCGATACGATACCGTGGCTTATCATCAAAAACACGGAACCGGCTATACCTTCGACATTTAGAGCAAACATACCGAGCATAATAACACCCATATGCGAAACTGAGCTATATGCGATAACCTGTTTCATATCGCTTTGGGCGAATGCTATCATAGCCGTATAAACGATCATGATAAGAGAGAGTATCGCTACCGGCATCACGAAATAAAGCGTAGCGTCAGGCATAATCGGGAAGTTAAGTCGCAAGAAGCCGTAAGTACCCATTTTAAGAAGTACGGCCGCAAGGATGACCGAACCAACCGTCGGCGCTTGTCCGTGTGCATACGGAAGCCATGTGTGAAACGGAAACATAGGAACTTTGACCGCAAGCCCGGCAAAGAACGCAAGGAATACCCATACCTGTACGTCGAACGGCAAAATTAGCAGATGCCAGTTTGGAAGCGCAAAGCTCCATACGCCGGTAGCCTCGTGGAACGCATATCCGAGATAGATAACGCCAAGGAGCATAATAAGTGATCCCGTAAACGTATATAGGAAGAACTTAACCGCTGCATAAACTCTTTTGTTCGAGCCCCAAGAACCGATGATGTATAGCATAGGGACAAGCGACAGTTCGAAAAACACATAGAACACTATGGCGTCAAGAGCTATAAAGAAACCTACCATCGTTACTTCCATAAAGAGTAGCGTGATAATTAGGTTTTTTATATTTTTAATCTCTTCTAGGGCTACAATCGCTATAAACGAAATGAAAGTAGAAAGAGCCAATAGATAGACGGAGAAACCGTCTATACCGACATAGTAAAAAATACCGTAATCAGGAATTAACGGCAGCTTTTGTGTAAACTGAAACCCAGGGTTTTTGGGATCGAAACCGAGCAGAACCGGAATCGTCATCAAAAACTCTAGACCTGTTACGGCTATACCGTACGTTCTAATGTTCTCTTTTGATACAAATGCCGCTACTACTGCAGCCAGGGCCGGAAACAGTAGCAGTAGCGATAAAATATGTTCCATCTGCTCTCCTTACTTAATCGGGCTATAAAGAGCCGCAAAAATTATTAGAATTAAAAGCCCGAAAACCATCCATCTAAGCATCGAGGAGAGGTTACCGCTTTGAATATGCCTTGATCTCTCGCCGCTTTTATAGATAACAAGGGCGATAGTATCAACTACGAAGTCGATTATTTTTAAGTCTATTTTTTTCCATGCGAATTCCGAAAGTTTCGTATAAGGCGCTACTAAAAACTTGTTATAGAACTCCGGAATGTAGTATTGGTTATAGAATAGTTTGTAAAAAAAGCTATTTTCAAGCTCTTTACTAAAGCCGCCTTTGTTGTATTTATAAACCGTAAACGCAATAGAGCACACAACGGCTACCGTAGTAACGGCGATAAGCGCCATAACCGTATCCGTCGACATATGCGGATGCAAAATCGGCATTATCTTTTCAAGCAAAGTCGTCAAAGAGTGCTCAAAGAAACCGGCTATTACCGCTAGTATCGCAAGCGGCGCCATTGCGGCAAGCATATACCAGTAAGCCTCATGCGGATGAAGGCTAGGGAAGTGCTCTTTATAGTTCTCTTTTCCGAAGAATACGAGCATGATAAGCCTAAAGCTATAAAATGCGGTCAGTACTGCCGTGATAAGTAGTGTAGCCCACAGTATATAGTGGTGTGTGCCGAATGCGACTTCTAGGATTTTATCTTTTGAGAAAAAGCCCGCAAATGGATAGATACCCGCAAGAGCAACGGAGGCAAGTATCATCATAATAGCTGTCCCTCTCATTGGTTTGTATAGTCCACCCATTTTTTTGATGTCAAGTTCGTCGTGCATCGCGTGCATTACGTTACCGGCGCCAAGGAATAGAAGAGCCTTGAAGAATGCGTGCGTCATAAGGTGGAAAAGCGCAACCCAGTATGCTCCAAGACCGGCCGCAACAAACATATAACCAAGCTGCGAAAGAGTTGAGTATGCGATGATTCTTTTTAGGTCGCGGTTGACAAGACCCATTGTTGCCGCAAAGGCTGCAACGAAACTGCCTAGGCAAGCCACAAAGAAACTAACTTCAGGTGTGAGCGCAAATAGCTCATGGCTTCTTACCATCAAGTATACACCCGCCGTAACCATCGTAGCGGCGTGGATTAGAGCCGAAACTGGCGTAGGACCTTCCATCGCATCGGCAAGCCATGTATGGAACGGGAACTGTGCGGATTTACCCATTGCGCCGATAAACAAGAAAACGGCAGCGATAGATAGAACCGTATGGTCTATGCCTTTAACCGCCGCAAATACTTCGCTATATTTGAGGCTTCCGGTTTGCCAGAAGAGGATAAATAGACCCACAAGCATCCCAAGATCTGCAACCCTGTTCATAATAAACGCTTCGTTCGCCGCCCATGTTGCAAAAGGTTTTTTGTACCAAAAACCGATAAGTAGCCAAGAACAAAGACCGACCCCTTCCCATCCGATGAAAAGACCGAGGAAGTTGTCGCTCATTACGAGTACTAGCATTGAGAAGACGAATAGGGATAGGTAGCTAAAGAATCTATTAAAGCCCTCATCGTGACTCATATAGCCGATAGAATAGATATGAACAAGTGTAGAAACTATCGTAACGACACACATCATTACAACCGATATTTGGTCTACCGTAAAGCCAAAATCAACCCTAAAGTTGCCAGAAGCTATCCATTCAAATAGCGTTGCGCTAATCACTTGCCCGTCAACTACCGCTCCAAGCTGTATAAGAGCGGCTATAGTACCGGCGAACAAAAGTGCGCTCGGCACGATAGCGGCTAATATATTCTTTTTGTATCCGCCTAAAATACCGGCAAAAATAGAGCCGACAAGCGGAGCAAAAAGCGTTAAATAAAGCAGTTTTTCCATTTTTGCCTTACCCTTTCATAATCTGTAGATTGTCAAGATCGACGGAGCCCATTCTTTTATACATAAGTATCAAAAAGCCGAGTCCAACAGCGACTTCGCTGGCCGCAATCGCTATGATGAAGAATGCGAACACTTGTCCGGTCAAATCTTTTGTAAAATAGCTAATGGCCGCAAGCGCTATGTTGACTGCGTTTAGCATGATCTCTGTCGCAAAAAACAGCATTAGCAGGTTTTTTCTTCTGATGACGCCGAATAGGCCGATACAAAACAGTAGCGCTGCCAAAATTAGATATTGGTTTAGGGTTATCATTTGTGCTCTCCAGATTTGCTGCTTAGCCTAAACTCTTTAAACATTTCCATGTTTGCGTTTTCGTCTTCCGTGGTAAGGCTTAGATCCATTTTTTTGCCCGCAAGTACTATGCCTGCTATCATTGCGATTAGCAGCATCAAAGAGGCAAGCTCGAAAGGAATCAGATATTTCGTAAATAGTATCACGCCGACCGCCCCTGGATTTTGCATATTCTCTACAAGCTGCATGGATGCGTCAGGTTTGCCGAGCATTACCGGGGCGCTAACCATTAGAACGATTAGAACCGCCGCCATAGCCGAAAATATAAAAACTTTTTTAGGATTTTTTATATTTTCTTTTACCTCTTTGGCGCTATCGAAGAACATCATTCCGAAGGCGTATAGAGCCATTACGGCACCCGCATATACTACTATTTGAACTACACCCAGAAAATCAGCATTTAAAATAAAGAAAAAGCCGGATATAAAAATCATACCCGCCGCAAGTGCGCTCATCGCATATAGGATGTTTTTCGTCGTAACCGTTATTAAAAACATTGCCGCTGTCAGACCAGCGAATGTGTAAAAAGCTATCTGCTCAAACATATCTATCCTTTTTAGTACGCTAACGGCGTTTGTTTGATATTGCTGTCGGCATCTTTGCTAATCGCGCCGAAACCTTCAAACTCTTTTTGTTTTCCGGCTTTTAGAAAATCTATTGGAGTTAGCATGTCGTCTTTTAGTACGAAGTGCGCTCTCTGCTGGGATGCATTTTCATATCTAGGACCGTGTACGATTGCTAGCTCAGGGCAGACTTCGGCGCAGTAGCCGCAGAAAATACATCTGCCGAGATTTATCGTGTATTCGCTGACTGCTTTTCTGCCGTTCTCGTCTTGAAACGTATCCATTCTGATGCATTTTGAGATACAGATCTTTTCACAAAGTCCGCATCCTATACATCTTTCGTTTCCGCTCTCTAGAAGTCTAAGAAGCTCGTGCACGGCTCTATATCTAGGCCCGATAGGTAGTTTTTCTTTTGGGTATTGAACCGTATGGATGTCAAATTTGATCATCTCTTTGAGAACAATCCAAAGACCTACGAAAAGCTCCATTCTAATAGAGCGTTTCACTACCCTTGCAAATTTGGCAAGGGGTTTTGTAGGGTATTTTTCTATATCAATTATTTTATATCCCATAAAACCTATCCCTTATATCAGTATAAAAATGCCGGTAACGACTATGTTTACTACCGCAAGCGGCATAAGTACTTTCCAGCATAGCCACATAAGCTGGTCAGGTCTTACGTGAGGCCATGCGGCTCTTGCCCATAGGAACAAGAATATAAAGAATGCCGCTTTTAGTATTACTGCAACTCCGCCAGGTATAAACCACATAGGGTTGAATCCCCCGAAGAATATAATGGATACCAAAAACGCTATCGTAAACATATTGGCGTATTCGCCGATGAAGAACATACCCCATCTCATACCGGAATACTCGGTCGCATAACCGGATACAACTTCCGCCTCGTGTTCCAAAAGGTCGAACGGAGTCCTGTTTGTTTCAGCATAACCCGCAATAGCAAATAGTACAAAAGCTATCGGTTGGTACCAGATAAGCCAGCTTGAAACGCCGCCTGATTGGTAGTTGTTGATATCGATAAGAGATAGTGAACCTACCATCATTAGAGGAGCCAAAAGCGCAAAACCGGAAACTACTTCAAAACTTAGCATTTGGATTACCGTTCTGGCGCCGCCCAGAAGCGCCCATTTGCTTCTAGAAGCCATACCGGCAAATAGAGGTCCATACATACCAGTCGCCATAACGGATAGAACAAATAGTACGCCTATGTTTACATCGGAGATAATAGGTCTAACGGTATGCCCAAAAAGCTCAAATTCTGGCAGGAAAGGAATCGCAGCCATCGCTATAAAAGCGGTTGCGGCTGTAATTACCGGCGCTATAATAAATATAGGCTTGATGGCATTTTGCGGAATGATATCCTCTTTTGTAAAGAGTTTTATACCGTCGGCCAAAATTTGAAGCAAACCGTATGGACCGACGTGCATAGGTCCAAGCCTTCTTTGCATGAATGCCAAAACTTTTCTCTCGATATACGTCGTAAAACCTGCCAACGCCGAGAACACGGCTACTACCGCAATTATTTTTATTAGTGTTTCAACTATAAGTATTCCAGTATTATCCATCTCTACCCCTTGATTATCTCGGTGCGTTTAAACTTATATCCAATGCTAAGCGCTTCAAACATAGGATTGTTAGGCGTGTACGCCCCCGCAACTACTATGTTTGACGATATTTTGTCGTCCAGTTTGACTTTATATCTTGCGCTATTGTTGTCTACTTTTACCGTGACATAGTCGCCTTGCGCAACTCCATTTATCTCTGCCGCAGCTTTTCCAAGATATATGACGTCCGCATCTTCTTGTATCTGTGAACATTTCGCCGTTGCCGCATTAAACTGCATCACAGGCGTACTAACATAGATTAGAGTGCCGTTCATCTCTTCT
>JAEMQC010000137.1 GCA_022758985.1 Campylobacteraceae bacterium | reverse complement strand
AGACGCCTCTAGCGACTCTATATTTTTTGAGATAGCCATTTGTGAAGAGATGGGTGTAGATGTTGAATACCCAAGAAACTCTTTGGTGAAGGTATTTGACCCGACAAGCGAGCATAAATTAAAAAGCCTGTCGCTGAGAGAGGCGAGGGTGATATTTATAGCTCTTGAAGATATGACCGATGCCAAGATAGTGGCCAGCTTTGCAAGGGACGAGAATATGGGGGCTTCAATAGTAGTCCTCGATAGCGAGGGGTTGCCGCCTGAATTTATCGATGCCTTGAAGTTAAAGACTATAAATACGAAAGAGGTACTCTCAAATACCCTGATGAGCTTCATGCCGCACACGCCGCTAATCGCTCAAAACATCGGCAAGGGATGGGGCGAAATCATGGAAGTAATGGTTCCGTATGGAAGCAAATACGTTTATCGCCACATCTCAAACATCGAGCAAAAAAACTGGAAAATTGCCGCAATATACAGAAATGAACAGCTAATCCTCCCAAAGCAATCGACGATGATACGCCCTCAAGACGAGCTGATACTAATAGGGCAGCCAAATATCCTAAAAGATGTCTACAAGGCGATAAAAAGTGAAATAGGACATTTCCCCCAACCTTTCGGCGCAAACCTCTATTTGTGTCTCGATGTATCCGTAATGAGCGAAGCGAAGGTCAAGAGGTTGGTTGCCGACTCGCTGGTGTTGCATGAAAAGCTAAATAGCAAAAAACTATTTATCAAAGCTTTTAATATCAACTCCCCTTCAGTCCTTACGTATTTGAGAGGTATATCGGGCAAAGATATTATCGTAGAGTTTGAGTACCGCATTAGCGAGGCGACTGAGGTCGTCAAAAACGATGTCAAAAAATACAATATAGGTTTTGTCCTGTGCGACAAAGACACTTTCAAGGGCGATGTTAAAAAGACTCTTTTTGAACTCAAAAAACCGGTGTTAAAGTTTGGCAAAAAAAGAGTTTTTGACGAATCGTATTCGGCCTTGGTAGCTACAAGCGACCCTGATTTGGAAAAAATATCATATGTGTTTTTTGATATGTCTTTACAGCTAAAACTTGCGCTTAAGCTTTATCAATACGATCCGGAAGAGGGGGATAAAAACGACGTAGTCGAGCACTATGTCTCTTTGTCCGACGTATACGGAGTGAAACTTCAAGTCGTAAAGGAGCAAAAAAACTTCTTCAGGGAATATAAGGCTCTCGGCAACTTCATACAATTTTTACCGTTTACCGAGGAGCAGCTCTCTTTTGGCCTGATGGATTTTTTAAAGCCCGGCAATAACAGATTGTTTGGCCTTTTAAAAGAGAGTCACCAAATATTTATACCTATTAGCGACTAAGGAAAGTGCATGAAAATAAGAGTAGACCTGCGAAAAAATGTTGACGATAGCTACGATGTAGAGATAGGCGAGCTTTCCAAAAAACATTTTAAGAAAGCCTGTATCGTTACCAATCCGACCGTATCCGGGCTTCATCTAGAATATCTAAAAAGTAAGATTAGCGCAGACGAGCTATGCGTAGCTATGGTGCCGGACGGCGAAGAGTATAAAAATATGGGGACGATAGAGCAGATACTCTCCGTTTGCTTTGAAAATAGACTAGATAGAAGCTCGTATCTGATAGCCTTTGGCGGCGGCGTTATAGGCGATATGACCGGCTTTGCGGCGTCTATTTATGAGAGAGGATGCAATTTCATTCAGATACCGACCACCCTTCTTGCTTGCGTGGATGCAAGTGTCGGCGGTAAGACAGGGGTCAACAACAAATACGGCAAAAACCTAGTCGGGGCTTTTTATCAGCCAAAAGGTGTCTATATTGACCCGCATTTTTTTGAAACTCTCCCCGCTAGAGAGTTTGCGGCTGGTGTTGCCGAGATAGTGAAGATGGCTGTGATGTTTGACAAAGAGTTTTTTGGGTTTTTGCAAAACGCAGACCTTGCGGGCGACAAAGAGGCCTTGCTAAAAGCTGTAGCAAAAAGTGTTGAGCTAAAGGCTTCGGTTGTGACACAGGATGAAAAAGAGCATGGCGTGCGAGCCGTACTAAACTACGGACATACGTTTGCCCATGTCATAGAGAGTGAGACCAACTATACCGGTTTCTTGCACGGCGAGGCTGTAGCTATAGGGATGGTAATGGCTAATACTCTTGCGCTAAAACTTGGAAAAATAAGCGCAGATGACGCAAAAAGGGTAAAAGAACTGCTTGAAAAATATAGCCTTCCGACGACATATAAGATAAAAGACGCAGAGAGTTTTTACGATAAATTTTTCCTTGACAAAAAAACAAAAGAGGGTACGATAAAGTTTATTATTCCAAGCGGTATCGGCTCTTACGAAATCATCAAAGACACCCCGAAAAATATAGTAATGGAAGTACTAAATGAGTTTTTGGCTTAAGCTCTTAGTCGCCCTGGTTCTCCTCTTTGCAAATGCTGAGGCAAAACCCAAAAAACAGTTGAGCGATGCAGAGCTTGCCGCTCTAGATCAAAATATCAGCTCTATAAAATCCAAAATTGCGCAGATAGAGGAGGGGCTTTCAAAGAGCGTCTGGTACAAGAGATACGCCGACTTTACCTCGTTTGGAAACTACAAAAAATCAATTTTTGGCGAGCTTATCAAAGTCGATCCGTTAGGCAACGTACCAAAAGTGGAGAGTCCGTTTGGTATTTTTAACGCCCTCTCTTTTATAAAAGAGAGTTCCGTCAAAAAAGATATATATGAAAGCAGACTCTTAGAACTTGAAAAGTTGTCTGAGGCGATAGATAATAGAGCAAGACTCAATAGGGATTTGGCGATAGCCCTTGAGCTTCGGGGGGATGATGAGAGCGCCTATAAGCTGAATGAAAAAAATAATGAGGAGTTGGTAGCGCTAAAACATCTCAAAAATGAAAAAGAGAGTTTTGCCAAAAGCGTAGAGGCCTTCAATGAGAAGGTGCAAGAGGATAGCCAAAAGCTGCAGATGGATATCAAGTATCAGCTGATGAAACTTCTAAATATCTCCCTGTTGGTTTTGGGTGTAATCGCCGTATCTATCATGGCAAAAATTGCCATCAAAAAATACTCTGTGGCCAATCACGAAAGAGCGTATCTATTTGCCAAAACGGTAAATATCGTAACTATCGTTCTTGTTGTTTTGATACTGCTGTTTTCATATATAAACGACGTCGGATATATAGTTACCATACTCGGATTTGCTTCGGCCGGTATCGCCATTGCGATGAAAGATTGGTTTATGAGTCTTTTGGGGTGGGTGGCTATCGTACTAGGTGGCGCCGTAAAAGTAGGAGATAGGGTAAAGATAACCTCCAAGGAGGGGGTAGATGTGCTCGGCGATATTATCGACATATCGCTTCTTACTATTACCCTGTACGAAGATGTTTCGCTTGTTAGCTACGCCAAAAACAAAAGGGCAGGGCGTATAGTATTTATCCCTAACAATTATATTTTTACCCATATATTTCTCAACTACTCACACTCCGGTCTTGCTACCGTATGGGACAACGTTGACATCAGGGTGACGTTTGACTCAGATATAGACGAGGCTATTCGTATAGCCTTCGAGGTTGCCTCAAAACACAGCAAGGTATTTTCCAAGCTAACAGAGCGTTCAATCAGAAGAATGAGGGCAAAATATAGCTTTGGCGACGTAAATACTGAACCTAGGGTGTTTAGCTTTATTGAGGAAAACGGTGTGGCAATATCCGTCTGGTATCCTACCAACTCATTTTCGATACTAAAAACCAAGAGCGCCGTCTCAAAAGAGCTTTTGGCGGCCATAAATGCAAGTAGCAGTGTCCGCATAGCATTCCCGACAACTTCTGTCGTTATTAATGAGGATGTGAGAAAAAATGGTTAGAGAGTTTTTGGTGCGTCACAAAAAACCGCTCGGCGTTATCGCTATCTCGTCTTTTATTTTTATTATACTTGGGTTGTATGCCGCTTTTAGAGACAGCTCCGTTCTTATAAACTACGACAAGCTAAATGCGATGTTGGCGGTTAAGAAATTTGATAAGGCCGTGGCCAGCGGTAAATATATCTATCTTTATTCCGGCGACGCTATATATTCGGTTCCAAAGACAGACAAAGCGGAGGAGATTATCCTTGCCAGAATGCCGATAGAGCATAGTTTTGAGTTTGTTCCGTTCCTACTTTTTTCCGTAGTATCTCTCTTTGCTTTTATACTTATTTGGAAGGTGTCAAGCAGTTATCTAAACAAGCGGTCTGCGTATGGCGTCATCAAAGCTTCCGCCTCAAGGCAAAATAGCGAGATGCCAAAAGAGCTTGCATATGAGATAAAAAGTCCGCTCAAGTTTACCGACATAGCAGGGGTAGACGAGGCCAAGGGCGAGCTAGTCGAGATAGTGGAGTTTCTCAAAAATCCAAAACTATTTAAATCCAAAAATATTCATATGCCAAAAGGCGTTTTGCTTGTAGGACCTCCGGGGGTCGGCAAGACGCTGCTTGCCAGAGCCGTTGCAGGTGAGGCAGGGGTGCCGTTTTTTTACAAAAGCGCTGCAACTTTTGTGGAGCTATATGTCGGGGTTGGGGCAAAGAGGGTGAGAGAGCTATTTGCCGCCGCCAAGAAAAAAGCCCCATCGATTATTTTTATAGACGAAATAGATGCGATAGGTAAGAGCAGAGGGGCTGCCGGAAGCGGTGAGAGGGAGGCTACTCTAAATCAGCTACTTGTAGAGATGGACGGCTTTGAGGGTTCTAACGGGGTTATCGTAATAGCGGCGACCAACAAAATAGATGTGCTAGACGAGGCGCTGCTGCGCGCAGGAAGGTTTGACAGGCGGGTATTCGTAGAGCTTCCGGACGTCAAAGGACGCGAGGAGATACTAAAGATATACCTCAAACACAAAAAGCACACCCTTGACATCCCATCTCTAGCTAGAAGGAGTGCAGGCTTTTCCGGGGCTGCGATAGCAAACCTAGTCAATGAAGCGGCTATTAGCGCACTAAAAAGGGGCTCTGAGATTATTGAAGAGAGCGATTTTGACAATGTCAGAAATAAGGTTGTGTACGGAACGAAGCGCATAAATGTACTAGACGAAAGAGAGCTTGATATTCTAGGCATCTATCAGGCGGCAAAGCTACTTTACGCCGTAAAAAACGATATAACCGTGTCGTATATATCTCAGATGGAAGTCAGGGCGGACGAAGGCGATTTGGAGTTTAAGGGTGGCAAAGAGATAAAAAATCTAATATCCTATTACCTTGCAGGAAGAGCTGCGACCAAGGAAGTATTCGGTGAGGCATACTATCAAAGTAGAGCGGACTATGAAAGAGCCTTGTATCTGGCAAAAGAGGTATTGCTTCGCTTTGACCTATTGGGCGAGGGAGCACAGGATGCTCTTGGCTTTTTAAAACAACAAGAGTCGCTCCTCTCTGTTTTTGCCGCCCAAAATAAAGCTGCGATAATGAAGCTCTCTGGCGCTATCAAAGAGGATAGGCATTACGAAATTAAAGAGTTAAGGGAGCTCGGTGTTTTATAGCGGTTTTTGTCTAAATGGGGAAGAGGGGCTATTTGACGAGTTTTTGCCTTCTTTTGGGGAGTATATCGCCGGATTTAGCTATGGTTCTATAGCTGCGCTAAAATTTGCCGCACAAAACAAAGATGTTGCAAAGCTAATACTGCTCTCACCGGCATACTATACCCACAAGAGCGCCGATTTCAAAGAGGCGCAAATAGCCGCTTTTGAGACCGACCCTGCGCTATATCGCCTAAAACTTCTAAAAAAGAGCGGATTAAGCGAAGAGGAGGGCAAAAGATACGGCATACCGGGCACATCTGCAGAACTAAGGGAGCTTTTGTATTTTGATTGGAGTGCCTCCGAGATAGCTTCGGTATCCCACAGAGGTGTAAAGATAGAGGTATTTATAGGCGGTAATGATAGAGTAGTGGAGCCGGAGGCTAGCGCAGAGTTTTTTAGACAGTATGGAAGTGTCTATTATCTAAAAAATAAAAATCACATATTGAGGTAGTTGAATGGAGCTTAAAATAGGCGTTATTACGGTATCGGACAGGGCGAGCGCAGGGGTATACGAAGATTTATCCGGCAAAGCGATAATAGAGACGCTAAAAGAGTATATAAAAAACGACTGGAGCGATGTATATAGGGTGATTCCGGACGAACAGCCGCTTATCGAGGAGACAATGAAGGAGCTGGCCGACAAAGAAGGGTGCTCTCTTATAGTGACGACTGGAGGCACAGGGCCTGCACTCAGAGATGTCACGCCGGAGGCTACCGAGGCGGTATGCCAAAAGATGATGCCGGGTTTTGGCGAGTTAATGCGTCAGGTGTCGCTAAAGTATGTTCCTACCGCAATACTTTCACGTCAGACCGCTGGAATAAGAGGTAGAACGCTAATAGTAAATCTTCCGGGCAAGCCAAAATCGATTAGAGAGTGTCTGGACGCCGTATTCCCGGCCATTCCATACTGCATCGACCTTATCGGCGGGGCTTATATTGAGACGAATGAAGATGTGATAAAAGCGTTTAGACCAAAAGCGTAAACAATTACGCTTTTTCGCCTTCTTTCGAGAGTTCGCTCATTACGAAAAACTCTAGCTCTCCGCGGGAGATTTTTTTCTTAATGGCTTGCGTATAGATAGCGGCTACTTTGTCACTAAAGCTATCAAAATCAAATAGTGGGAAATGAAGTCTCCATCCCTCTTTTACTCTTTGTTGTGATATTTTGTCCACCATATAGTCCCTAAAGGCCGTAAAGCCTATAAAAAACGCCCCGGTAACGACTATGGCTAGGATAATAGAAAGGTGGCAGTCTAGCTTTGCGAGAGACTTGTGGAATATCACGGTGCCCGGCAAAATAAAAAATAGATGTATTAAGACTAAAAAAGCGATATACATATTGCGTAGCTTTATTCTGTAGCCAAGCGCACTGCTGCTAGGTATAAGCCCCTCTTTTAGCTGCCTATTTGCCTCTAGCAGGTCGTGGAATAAAATAGGGTTTTGAGACGTAATAAATACGAACGGTACTAATTTTTCGTCTACAAATTTTTCTATTTTACTGGTCATCTTTTTTCAGCCCTCTTTTTATATCAGTCAAGCTGTCGTTTATCTTGAATAAGACCACTATTATCTCGCACCATACTCGCACTATGATAGGCCCGAAAAATATTTTTAGGATACCGGAAAATATAAGTGCGCTACCGCCGAAATCTATGGCATTTACGCCGGCTTTTATGTCAAGCGCCCCCAACAAAAAGCTAAGTACAACGCCAAGGATAAATACTACTTTTATGACGGCGGGAGTAATTAGTTTCCTAAACTCAAAAAATTCCTTCATAGCGTCTCCTTTATAGTTTGAATCTAGTAGGATCAAAAAAGGTATCGTCATGTATGTGTTCAAATGCTGATTTTAGCATAGTAAAGAGCTGGGGTTTCTCTTTTTCTAGATTTTTCAGAAAATTCTTCGTTTCTTCTCTTTTGTATGGCATTTTAACTTTAAAATTCATTGCAGGACATGCTTCGTCGCCGACTACCGCTATGGAGTTTGTTTTTGCGAAGCTCTCCAGCTGGGCTTCACGCATCATAATAAGTGGGCGTATTACCACTATGCCGTTTTTGGCCCTATATTTTGGAGCCAGAGAGCGGAGCGCACCGTTTTGGAATAGGTTCATAAAAAAACTCTCTGCTGCGTCGTCTAGATGATGCCCAAGGGCCAGCTTGTTGTAGCCGTTTTGTAGTGCATACGTATATAGCGCTCCGCGTCTCATGCGTGAAAAAAAGCTGCAAAAGGAGGAGTTTTCCCTGATATGATTTTCTGCTATTTCAAAGATTTTTGAATCGATTATCTCATGCTCTATGCCATGACCTTTGCAGTGTTTTGTCAAAAACTCCAGATTTTCGCCCATGCCATAGCTAAGCGTTACGGCTTTAAACTCAAAATCATAAGGGGCAATCCGCTTGAGCCTAGATATAAGATGGAGCATCGCATGTGAGTCTTTGCCGCCCGACAAAGCCACGAGCACTCTATCCCCTTCTTCTATTAGGGAGTACTTGGCGTTTGTTTGTCCGAATAGTTTGATTACTTTTTTACTGAATACTATTTCAGAGCTCATCTATCATGTTTTCTAAGAAATTTGCGCTTACTTTGGCGCTTGATACGAGAAACTCCTCAAAGCTAAAGCCGGCATCCATGTCCGCAGTATCGGAGATTGCGCGAAGGACAAAAAACGGTACGTTTAGGCATTTGCATACATATCCTACGCTTGCGCCCTCCATCTCGAGAGCATCCGCTTTGTAAGTGTTTTTGATCCACTCTTTTTTCTCTTCGCTTGCGATAAACTGATCGCCAGTAGCTATAGTGCCGCCTATGATTTTTACGCCCATTTTTGAAGCTACTTTTTTCGCAAGCTCGTTTAGCTCTCCGTCAGACTCCACGAAATCGCCGCTTTCAGGTATAAAGCCCCAAGGGTGTCCAAAAGCCGTTATGTCTACGTCGTGCTGCACCAGTTTTTCGCCGAATATCAAGTCTCCGATTTTAAGAGCCTCGTTAATACCTCCAGCGACACCGCTAAAAAGTAGCTTTTGGCATCCGAATTTTTCGATTAGAAGAGTGGCTGTAAGCGCAGCGTTGACTTTACCTATCTTGCTATACGCCATCGCTATCTCTTTGCCGCAAAGAGTTCCGGTGTAAAAAATATTACTTGCGTATTCGTGTTTTGTTAAATTTTCTATTTTTGTAAGAAGCGGTTCTATCTCCTCCCTCATCGCCCCAAGGATTGCTATTTTCATTTTTTAGCCTCTTATTTTTTCTATGATTTGGGCTATTGCAGCAGGTGAGTTGACGCTGTATGTAGGCGCATTAACCCCTCTTTTGTTGAGTCCTGCTAACACTGCACCGTTGCCAAATTCTATGAACGCTTCTACTTCGCCTTCAAATTTTTTGATTGATTGTTTGTATAGCACCGGACTTACCAGTTGTTTTTGCAGTAGCTCTAGAGCCACCGCTTTTGTGGAGTATTTTTCGCTTGTTGCGTTGGATACTATAGGAAAAGCAAAACTATCGCTCATTTTTTCGTCTAAAAGCGTTTTTAGTTTTAAAGAGGCATTTTCTAGTATCTCACAGTGGCTGCAAACAGACATATTAAGAAGTAAAGCTCTTTTTGCTCCCGCTTCTTTTAGCGGCGCTTCGAGTGCGGCAAGGTCGGCTTTGAGTCCTGCAAGTACCAGCTGACCGTCGGTATTGTAGTTTACCGCCCACACTTTTTTGCCGTCACTTCTAGCCTGTTCGCATATCGCTTCACACTTGTCGTCGTCAAGCCCAAGTACCGCCATCATCCCCGTATCTTTGCCTTCGCACTCCTCGGCCATAAACTTGCCCCTTTGGTGTACCGTATATACCGCATCGCCGAGAGTTAGTGCGCCCGCTGCGCTAATCGCACTAAACTCGCCAAGAGAGTGTCCTATTGCAAATACGGGAGTTATGTCGCACTCTTTTTTGAAAGCCGCAAGAGCTATTAGGCTGGTCAGAAGTATTGCCGGTTGAGCGTACATCGTCTGTTCAAGCTTTTCGCCATCTTCAAACATTATTTTTTGAATATCAAATCCAAGGGCGTCGTTTGCCTCTTCAAACATAGCCTTGGCATCGGCAAAACTTTCCAAAAAATCTTTACCCATACCGAGTGTTTGAGACCCTTGTCCCGGAAATAAAAAGGCTACTTTTTTCATATATCCTCCATAAAAATCTGTCGCTTCATGCAGCTAGCTTTTGTGCTCACTGCGCTGTACAATTACGCTTTGCTACATGTGGTATAGCGGCTAGTGTGGCCAAGCGGGCTTTACCCGCTTGGTGTACTATTAAAATGTTAGTGTCCGCAGCCGCATCCACCTGTGCCGCATCCGCCTTTTGAGCCATGGTCTGCACACTGTACTCTGCCTGTCATCGCCTCTTCTGCGCTAGCAACTCTTGCCGATTCTATAGTTACAGCAAACTCTAGTGTTTTGCCTGCAAGAGGGTGGTTGTAATCTATAGTTACTTCCGACTCATTGAAAGCTTTTACGGTCACTTGCACGGTAGAGCCGTCTTCGGCTTGTCCGTATAGTGGAAGTCCGACGGCAAGTTCTATACCGGCAAATTGCTCTGCTGGATAAGCTTTTATGGCCTCTTCGTTATAAACACCGTAAGCTTCCTCTGGCGCAACAACTACGGTTGCACTATCGCCAACGTTCATTTTTACTATTTCGGATTCAAGACCTGGAATTATGTGACCTTTTCCTGTGATAAACTCTAGCGGATAACCCTCTGCCGAAGCATCAATAATTTCTTTAGTATCGGCGTCTTTAAGTTCGTATGCAAAAGCAACGACCATATTATTTTCAAATGCCATTTTTATCTCTCTTGTATTTAGTTTTGCATAAATGCATAGGGTAGGATTTTACTAAAAAAAAGATTTTATTTAAGACAGCCGAACTCTTATTTGATTTCGGCTAGCTTTTTTTTTGCTGAAGGCAGGAGATAGTGTTTTGGGTAGTTTGTTATCAGCGAGTTTAGTATTTTCTTGGCAGCCTCTTTGTCGCCAAGTTTTTCTAGGCTTGCCGCCGTATGAAACAGTATAATGGGAACGTAGCTGGCTTTTTCGTCCGCTTCTATGCTTTTTTGATATTGCTCTAGCGCAGTTTTGTATTCACCGTTTTTATAGTCTATTTCGCCTATATAAAACGCTACAAGACCCTTTTTATATTCGCTGTCGTTTTTTTGTATCGACTCAAAAGCCTCTCTGGCTTCTTTTAGTTTGTTATCCCGGTAATTTTTTTGAGCCTCTTTGAATAGTTCATCACTGTTTACTAGAGTCTCTTTTTTTTCTTTTTGGGCTCCCTCTTGCTTTTTTGTCGCTTCTGGTTTTTGTGTTTTATTATCATCAACAGCTTCATCTTGCGGTTGTGCTTTTGTCTTTTTACTTTTTATCTCTTTGTAGTTTTTGCCTACTATAGCCTTTAGTTGCTCTTTACTTACGTAGTTATCCCTAGTGTCGTCAAGAAGCGCCGCTATTGCAGAGAGAGTCTTCATAATTTTGTCATAGTTTTCGTTTTGATTCTTTAAATTTTCTTCAAATCTTTTTTCTAATGTTTTTATTGAGTTGTTGTCGTCGCTATTTATTTTTCTATCAAAATCTCTTATTTTTTCAGAGTGTCCGACTACGAGAGATTTGATACCGTCTATCTCGTTTCTGAGTTCTATTTGGCTTTGCGCCGTATCAAACAGTTTTGTGGAGATATTTTGGATATTTTTGTTTTGTTCTACTATTTTTTTCTCTGAGCTTGTTAGACCGTAAGGATTTGGCAAATCGAGGTCGCCAGCCTTAAAGGCCGACGGCTCCGCACCAAACAGAAAAACAGCCGCTACTGAAGTTATGTATATGGCTTTTTTCATGCTTTCTTATTTCTCGAGTTTGGTATCAACTCTTCTATTTTTTTGCCAACACTCTTCATTTGACTCTTTACACACAGGGTTGCCTTCACCAAACGATACGGTAGACATTCTAGCTTCAGCAACGCCTTTTGCTGCGTAGGCCGCTTTAACAGAGTTTGCTCTTTTTAGACCGAGTGCGTAGTTGTACTCATCGGTACCTCTTTCGTCGGCATTACCTTCAAGCTTTATTTTTGCATCAACGCCGCCGGCTACTTTTGCATTGCCGTCAACGATAGCTTGCATATCGGCTCTGATATTGAATTTGTCAAAATCAAAAAGTACGGTTTGTATTTTTGATTGAGCTTCGCTTATTGCATCTACGGTCGGCGCAGCAGCAGTTGTTGTTGCTGTTGTGCTAGAAGCAGAAGTTGTTGCAGGGGCTTCAGTTTTTTTAGCCGAAGTGTCTACTTCTGGCGACTTAGAACTACAACCTGTGAAAATGATAGCAGCCGCAAGAGCGGAACCGAAGATATACTTGTTAAGCATGATATACTCCTTGTGTTTTTGTTTGGATATAACTTATTATATCACAAAGATTTAATAAGGTTTACCAATCAAGCGACTTTATTTTCCCAAAATTCATTGGGAATAAAAAGTTTGATGATGAGTTTAGCCTAAAAATTCCAAGAAATGTCCTGCCACCGTCATTTTTGAAGTACATTATCGCATCCCCGGCGTTTGAAAGCCTAGGAGAGCTATTCCAGCCGCTTGCCGTTATCTGTCTTTTTTGACCGCTTGTCGTACTGATTAGATATATATTGTTTGAGCCGTTTTCTCTGCCGGCGTATACTACGAGGTTATTTTTTGCGCTAAAAGAGGAGTTGTATCTAGGGGAGAAGATTAGTTGTTCTACGGCGGTCGAGTTAATAGCTTTTGTAAAAACGGTAGGATATCCGAGTCTATCCGATACAAACGCTATCTTTGTCTCATTTTCTATAAAATTGCCGTTTACGTCTATTCCGGCAAAGCTTGTAAGATTCGTTTTTGCGCCGGTTTGCACATCAAGTAAAAATACATCCGGCAAATCGTGGCTAGGCATTGTGATAAGCAGCTTTTTGCCGTCCCTGCTAACATCTGAGCAGACCAGCATGCCATCCGAGCTTATTATTTTTGTTTTTTTGCCGTTTAGTATATTGTATCTATAAAGAACAAGTTGTTTTTCGTATGCCGTATAGTAAAACTCGCTTTGGTTGCTGCCCGCCCATTTTGGGAATACGTTGTATCCACCGCTTATAAGTGTTTTTTGGTATGTCAGCGTGTAGTCGGCTATTACTATATCGCTTTTCTTGACTCCGGTATCTTTTGCCATAATAACAAAGTTTTTCATCCAGTCTATCGACGGCGCTCTTAGGTAGTCGTTTACCCAGACTGCTATGTTGTGAGCCAAAAATGGATACTGCTTGAACTCCGAAACGGTAAATCTTTGCATCGTAGGCGTGTTTTTTAGCGGATCGAACAGTTTTGCGTCTATGGTGTAGCCGTTTGATGTTTTTGAGATTTTGTATTTTAAGAGCAGTTCTATGTTTTTAGATTTTAAGTCGTTTCCGCCGACAGGCGTGTCAAAACCGTTTCTAAAGGGATTGGCGACGGCTTCTAGGTGGTCGGATACCTTGATGTCACCTAGTAGCATGGAGTCAATCTGATTTTGCTCAAACTCCGTTACGCCGGTGTCGCGGTAGCTCTCTACTGCAATTTTGGCAAGTGCAGTTACGCCTTTTTCTATATCGATGCTAGCTATTTGCGCAAAAGTAGCAGTTGTTGCAAAAATAAAAAGTAAAACGGCGGTAAAAAATCTAGACATTACTCTCTCGCTTTAAAATTAAACTCTACGGATATGGCTTTTTTATCCGTCGGCGGCGGAAAACGCTTGGCTTGGAGTGATTTTAAATATGACGTCAGCCTGTCGTTAAAATCTACACTTCCTCCGCGTTTTAGTCTAAACGTAAAGCTTCCATCGGGCTCTATGTTTACTATGACTACGGCCACCATTCCGGCATCCGTTTTTATCGGATTCCAGCCCTGCTTGATTATTTTTGCAATATTACTCAAATATTCGTTTACTTCGCCGCTTTGGTTAAACGAGGTGAAGCTGACGTCCGCATTTTTTTTGATAGATAGTGCAGAGAGAAGGTCTTTTGCGCTTTTTGGCTGCTCTTGTTGCACGTTAGGCTGCTTTTTTGTCTCTGTCTGGGTGCTCTCTTTTTTTGGTTCTTTTTTGAATATATCTTTTATGATTTTTTTTGGACTTATCGCATCCTCTTCAATTTTTACCTCTTTTTGTTTTTTAGGCTCTTCGTGTTTTTTTTCTACGATCGGTTGAGTCGGTGTCGGCGCTGCAGGCTGCTGCGGTTCGCTATTTGGCGCCACACTCTCTTCCATGCTGATTTCTATTGAAGTTTGTTCGCTTTTTATGGCTATTTTTTTTGTGGTTTGAAAGTGGGTAAGGGTAAAAATAAGCAAAGCGATAACGGCGCCGTAGACGGCGAATGAGCCAATACCACCGGCTACGAAAAATCTGCTTTTATCCATCCGTTACCAAAGAAATTTTTTGAAATCCGGACGCTTTTATTAGCTTCATGACATACATCACGTCGTCGTATTTCAGATTTTTATCGGCTCTTAGTGTCACCGGAGTATCTTTTGGGATACCGGCCGAGTAGTTTAGAAATGAGTCGCCAAAAGCCTCTATAGGATATTTTTTTTCATTAACGTATACCGTTTTTTGCAAATCTACCCTAATGGCTATTTTTTCCATTTCGCTTATTTGCGAACTTTTGGAGCCTTTTGGGAGCTCTATTTTTTCTTGGTATACGATCGCAGGAGTTGCTAGCATCAAGATGGCAAGCAAAACAAGCATTACGTCGACCAGCGGAGTGATATTGAGTTCCGGTTTGTCTTCGTACTCTAGCATGTGATTATGATTTTAGAAGTTCTATTTGCATCTGCAAGTAGCTAAGCACCTCGTAAGCCTTTCTTTTTAACATTAGATGAAAAGCATAGGCGGGTACGGCTACAAAAATACCGCAAGCAGTCGCCACTAGCGCTTCGCTAATAGCCGGAGCGAGTACGTTTAGGCTGGCTCCTCCGGCGACGCCGATTTTAGCGAACGAGTCAAGGATGGATACCACGGTACCGAATAGTCCTACGAACGGAGATGTCGAAGCTACTATCGAGAGTAGGGTTAGACCGCTGCTTGAGTCTTTTTCCGCAGCTTTTAGGCATGCATTTAGTGCATGTGGATTAACGCTGTCTTCATGCCTGTGGCATTTTGAAAGCACCGATAATTCACTGACGCTTTTGTGTCCGAGCGCCAATCTTTCTACGGATTCTTTTTCTCTTGACGACCATGAGTTTAGATAGAAATATCTGTATATAAACACCCAGGTTACTGAGATTAGATAGATTGAGAGGACTATAAAAACCAAAACGGTAACCCAGCTACCGTTTTGGAAATAGTTCATAATGGTTGACATTATTTGCTTAGATTTTTTAGTTTTTGTGTAGCAACCGATAAAATAGTATCTGAATCGGTAGCATCTTTGAGTAGTTTTTGTGCTTTTTCGATAGCTTTTTGCATCTCTCCGGTAGTTTTACCTTCAACCGCAATAGCGTCATCTACAAGCACGATTACTTTATGCTCATCTATTTCGGCATAGCCCCAGTTGATAGCTATGCCTTCTCTATCGCCGTTCTCTTTTGTTACCTCTATTAGTCCAGGTCCAAGAAGGGAAAGGAGGCAAGAGTGACCGGGAAGAACGCCGAATTCTCCCTTATCTCCAGGGAATACCGCAGAGGCGGCGTTTTGGTCAAACACTTTGCCTTGCGGAGTTATGATTTGTAATTTAAAGCTGTTCATAAGCTAGCCTTTATTTTTTTGCCTTTAGCTTTTCAGCTTTTTCAAGTACTTCGTCGATACCACCAACCATGTAGAACGCCATTTCTGGTACATTGTCGTGTTTACCGTCTAGTATCTCTTTAAAGCCTTTGATTGTGTCTTCAAGTGATACGTATTTACCAGGGCTTCCTGTAAATACCTCTGCAACAAAGAACGGTTGAGATAGGAATCTCTCTATCTTTCTAGCTCTTTCAACTGTAAGCTTATCGTCTTCAGAAAGTTCGTCCATACCAAGAATCGCGATGATGTCTTGTAGGTCTTTGTATTTTTGAAGGATAGCTTGAACGCCCCTTGCAACTTTATAGTGCTCTTCGCCGAGAATTTTCGGATCAAGCATTCTAGATGTTGAATCTAGTGGGTCAACCGCAGGGTAGATACCTTTTTCGGCAATTTTTCTGCTTAGAACCGTAGTCGCATCAAGGTGCGCGAAAACTGTTGCAGGAGCCGGGTCAGTAAGGTCGTCCGCAGGAACGTATACGGCTTGAACAGATGTAATAGAGCCTTTTTTAGTTGACGTAATTCTCTCTTGAAGTGCGCCCATCTCACGTGCAAGGGTTGGTTGGTAACCAACGGCAGAAGGGATACGTCCAAGAAGAGCCGACATTTCAGAACCTGATTGCGCAAATCTAAATATATTGTCGATAAACATCAACACGTCAAGACCCATAGTGTCTCTGAAGTACTCAGCCATAGTAACACCAGTAAGTGCGATTCTGTTTCTTGCCCCCGGTGGTTCGTTCATTTGACCGTAGCATAGAGCAACTTTGTCAAGAACGTTTGACTCTTTCATTTCATGATAAAGGTCGTTACCCTCCCTTGTTCTCTCACCAACACCAGCGAATACTGAGTAACCGCTGTGTTTGTATGCAACGTTGTGGATAAGTTCCATAATAATAACGGTTTTACCAACGCCGGCACCACCGAATAGACCAACTTTACCACCCTTTGCATAAGGAGCAAGAAGGTCGACAACCTTGATACCGGTTTCGAACATTTCGCTTTTTGTGCTTTGCTCTTCGAATTTTGGCGGATCTCTATGGATTGACCAATATTCTTTTGCTGCTACAGGCTCGCCTTCGTCGATTACATTACCTGTAACATCGAAGATTCTTCCTAGTACTTCAGTACCAACCGGAACTTTGATAGGTGCGCCAAGAGCCTTTACTTTTGTTCCGCGTGAAAGACCTTCAGTCATATCCATTGCGATTGCTCTAACTCTGTTGTCACCAACGTGTTGAGCGACTTCGCAGATCAGTCTTACGTTCTTACCTTCAACGCTGAAATCTATTTCAAGCGCATCATTAATGTTCGGTAACTGACCGTTATCGAAATCGACGTCGACAACCGGGCCGATTACCTGGCTTACTATTCCTTCCATCCGTCATATCTCCTTTATTATTTAAGCGATTCCATACCGCTGATAATTTCTGTTAGCTCTGTTGTAATTGATTCTTGTCTTGCTTTATTGTACTGTATCGTCAGGCTGTTAACCATCTCTTTAGCGTTTCTATTTGCAGCGTCCATAGCTTGAACCCTGGATGCGTGCTCAGCCGCTAGAGAGTCTATTAGCGAGTAGTACAAGTTAAACTCTATATATTTTTGAACCAAAGAGTCCAAAATTACTTTGCTGTCATCCGGCTCCGTAGAGATGGCAGATTCGCAAGTCGAACTTGCCGCATTATCTATGTCTACCGGAAGCAGTTCGATTTGTCTAATCTCTTGCGCTATCATGCTTTTAAAGCCGTTATATATGATAACAACTCTGTCAGTTTTGCCTTCTACGAAGTCGACAAAAGCTTTTTCTATTATTTTTTGAGCTTTTTCGTAAGAAGGAGCTCCTGATACGCCTATATTGCTGTCAGTTAGAGCAATTTGGTTGAACTTGAGATTGTCGATACCTTTTCTACCGACGCCTCTAATTCTTACCGTTTTGCCTTCACTTTTTAGCTTCGAATAGAGATTTTTTACGGCTTTTATCGTTTGCGCGTTAAAACCTCCGCAAAGACCCTTGTCTGAAGTGATAAAAATCAAATCAACAACTTTTTCCTCTGCGTTTTTCTTGAATAGTCTTGCATCATATCCAAAACCGCTGATATCGTATTTGTTGACATTGCAGGCGATATTTGACAAAACTTCATTCAATTTCGAAGCATATTCCCTTGAAGCTTTGGCTAGTTCCTCGGCTCTTTTTAGTTTGGCCGTGGAAACAAGCTTCATAGCTCTCGTTATTTTGCCCGTATTTTGAACGCTTTTGATTTTGCGCTGAATGTTTTTTAGGTTAGCCATTTTTTTGTCTCTTTACTTATTTTTTAGCTGTTGACGCAAAAATTACCTTAAACTCATCAAGCGCTTTTCTTAGAGCTTCTTCGTTTTCTTTGTCGATTTGTTTTTTAGCTCTAATATCTTCAAATATTTGAGGATATTTAGAATCGATAAACTCGTAGAGCTCCGCTTCGTAAGTCGTTACTTCTTTTGGGCTCATGCTATCAAGGTATCCGTTATTACCTGCAAATATTAGACAAACTTGTTTTTCAATAGCAATAGGCGCATAAGGTCCTTGTTTTAGAACTTCAACCATTCTAAGACCTCTTTCAAGCTGATTTCTACTTACTTCGTCAAGGTCAGAAGCAAATTGAGCAAACGCTTGAAGCTCTCTAAATTGCGCAAGGTCAAGTCTTAGCGTACCGGCAACTTGTTTTGTTGCTTTGATTTGAGCAGCGCCGCCAACCCTAGAAACTGAGATACCTACGTTTATTGCAGGTCTAACACCGGCGTTAAATAGGTCTGTTTCAAGGAATATCTGACCGTCTGTAATCGAAATAACGTTTGTTGGAATGTATGCGGATACGTCACCAGCTTGAGTTTCGATAATCGGTAGAGCCGTAAGGCTTCCTGCGCCAAGTTTATCGTTAACTTTTGCAGCTCTTTCAAGAAGTCTTGAGTGAATATAGAATACGTCACCAGGATAAGCTTCCCTGCCCGGAGGTCTTCTAAGTAGTAGAGACATCTCTCTGTATGCTACCGCATGTTTTGACAAGTCATCATATACGATAAGAGCGTGTTTGGCGTTATCTCTGAAGTATTCACCGATTGTAACACCGCAGTATGGAGCCAAAAATTGAAGAGCAGAGCTTTCAGAAGCAGTAGCTGCAACAACGGTCGTATATTCCATAGCGCCGTGTTCTTCAAGAGTTTTAACAACTTGAGCAACGCTTGATTGTTTTTGGCCGATAGCAACATATATACAATATACGCCTTGACCTTTTTGGTTGATGATAGTATCTAGCGCAACGGTAGTTTTACCAGTTTGTCTGTCGCCGATGATAAGCTCTCTTTGACCTCTACCGATTGGCACAAGTGCGTCGATCGCTTTGATACCTGTTTGAAGCGGCTCATGAACAGATTTTCTAGCCATAATTCCTAGCGCTTTTTCTTCTATAAATCTAGTTTCAGTAGC
>JAEMQC010000132.1 GCA_022758985.1 Campylobacteraceae bacterium | reverse complement strand
TGACGGATGAGACCATCAGTTGATACTCACCCCTTGGCGGATAGACGCTAAGACCGCACTCCAAAATAACTTTTTGCCCGTTTTCAAGCTTGAATTTTAGCTTTTGGGCATTACCTTTGAAAAGTACCGCTCGTATAGAGCTTTCCGAGTCTTTTAGCGAGAAGTATATGTGTCCCGAGGTGTGGATGACGAGGTTGGAAATCTCGCCGCTAACATAAAGGAGTGAAAAGTGGGATTCTAAAACGCTTTTTATCTGGCGGTTTAGCTCCCCGACTGTGAGTTTTGTCATTTTTTTCTAGCTATGATAAGAGAGCTTACGCCGAAGCTAAAATCTTTTGCCACTTCGACTTCAAAGCCGTTTCTCTCAAGCATTGCGCATATCTCGTTTCTGGTAAGAAAGCCCTCAATAGAGTTTGGCAGATATCTATATGCGGACAGATTGCCGCTTATTAGCCCACCAAGCCACGGAAGTACTTTTTTGACGTACCATTGCGCCGCTATTCGAAAAGGATTTTTGGATTCGTTTTTTGCAAATTCTAGTATTAGCAGTCTGCCGTTTGGCTTTAGTACTCTTGCAAACTCCTTTACCGCCTCCTCTTTTTCCGTTACGTTTCTAAAGCCGTACGATATAGATAAAAAATCAAATTTTGCGTCTTCAAAAGGGAGCTTTTGTGCATACCCTTCGTGAAACTCGGCAAAAGAGACTTTTTGTCTCGCAACTTCAAGCATGCCGACAGACGGGTCGACGCCAACGTATGATGCATCGCCTACTACCGCTTTTTCCCAAAATACGAGCATATCGCCCGTTCCCGTAGCGACATCAAGTATCTGTGGATTTTGCGAGTTGCCAAGCTCTAACGCTTTTTTGATCCCCTCTTTTCTCCAGCCGATATCAGTTCCAAAGCTTAGTATTCTGTTTGCGATGTCGTATGTCGGGGCTATCTTGTCGAACATTCCGACGATTGCGTGCTGTTTTTCGTTCATATATATTTGCCTATCTCTCTAAGGTCTTTGGTGTCTATGATGATATTTGCAAGCTCTTTTAGCTTTGGTTTTGCGCAGAAGGCTATCTTTTTGGCTGCGTAGGCAAACATCGAAGCGTCGTTTGCGCCGTCGCCTACGGCTATCGTATTTTCTATGGATATACCGAGGATCGATTGAAGTTTGCTTAGCATTACGCCCTTGGAGTCCGAATACATCATCTCTCCGCCTACAAGCCCCGTGAGAACTCCGTCTTTTTCGTGCAGCTTGTTTGAAAAGTCCACATCAAAGCCAAGCTTCTCTCTTGCCGGAGCTGTGCCAATGCTAAAACCGCCAGAGAATACGACTACTTTGTAATCCTTGGCTTTTAGTTCTTTTATGATCTCCGTAGCGCCCTCTATAAAAGGTAGATTCGCACATCTTTCCTTTGCTTTTGAGGCGTCTACGCCCTTTAGAAATGCGACTCTTCTTGTCAGGCTTTCAAAAAAATCAAGCTCTCCCGCCATAGCCGCTTTTGTTATCCTAGATACTTCTTCTTCACATCCCGCAAGAGAGGCCAATATATCTATTGTTTCGCCGTCCATTAGCGTCGAATCAAAATCAAATACGCAAAGCTTCAAACCTTACACCCTTAAATGTTTTCGGGTATTTTAGCCTTTTAGGACTTTTATTTTAAAATCCAAATCAAAAAGGCATTTTATGACGGACGCGCTTGTCGAAAAGCTTGACTCTTCGTTTTTGACGCTAGAAATTACCCCACCAAAATCCCCTGATTTTTCAAAAACGATAGATGCAGTAAAGGGCGTCAAAAGCTTCTCAAAAATCGATGGCGTAACAATAACCGACAATCCTTTGGCAAAGCTAAAATATTCGGCGATACTAGCTTCCGTAAAAGCCCAAAACGAGCTAAAAAAGCCTGTCATCTGTACCGTGTCGATGAGGGATAAAAACAAGCTTGCGATGCAATCGGAGCTGCTTGGGTTAAACGACTTTGGCGTACGAGCCGTACTTGCCCTCACTGGAGACCCGGCTAGGCTATCGGATCAGCCGAATGTTAAAGGGGTGTTTGAGTGTGACAGTACGCAGCTTTTGCATGCCGTCAGGCTTTTTAACGAAGGGGTTGACTTTGCTGGAAAGGCTATAAATCCAAAGCCTGAGAAGATGTACGCTTTTAGCGTTACCAACTCGTATGCGAAGAGCTTTTCAAATATCAAAAAAAAGCTGCACAAAAAAATAGAGAATTACAGTTGCGGTATTATTAGCCAGCCGGTATTTGACGAAGAGATAGCTTTAAAACTGCTTGAGATGTTCGACGAGGCGAAAGCCGATTTTAGCGACGAGAGACAAAATGCAAAATTGATATTCGGAGTATTCCCGATAGTTAGCCTCAAAACAGCGCAGTTTTTGTATGCTCATGTCCCTGGGATTTATGTCCCTGAGAGCTTTATCGACGCACTGCTTAAGGCATCAAAGATTTCGCCTGAGGAAGAGTATAAGGTTGGAATAGAGCTATCCAGAAATATCTATAAAAAAGTGCGAAAGATAAATCCTAGAATTCACCTAATGTGTGCAAATAAGTTTTCGATATTGGATGAGCTACTAGACTAAGCGGGGAATCCCCGCTATCTCTTAAAACTCTCTTTTTAAAAGCCCCTCTGCTTTTAGGATTGTAATAATCCTGTCTTCTCTTTTGCCTATTCCGTAGATTAGCCCCTCTTGTTCGCTTTGCATATCAAGCGTATGGTCTATCTCCGATTCTTTTAGGATAAACGCTTGGGTTAGCTTATCTATCACAAAGCCAACTGTTTGCGTACCGTTTTTTACTACGATAAACCTGGTATCTTCCGTATATCTTGCAAAAGGAAGACCAAATTTCAGCCTTAGGCTAATAAGCGGTAGTACGTTACCCCTTAGGTTGAATACACCTAGAACATATCCTGGAGTGCCGGGAACTCTCGTATAGTCTATTGGCTTGATAATCTCTTGTATATTGAGAATAGAGACCGCAAACTCCTCGTCGCCAACATTAAAGCCGACTACTTGGAGCGTATCCTCGTCTTTTTTTAGCGGCTGGACTTTTTGTTTTTGCTGTTTTTTTATTACGTCTTGAAGTTTATCACTCATCTCAGCCCTCCACCGTTAGGTTAATGTGTCTTTTTACAACGTTCATCAAATAGTCAGGCGAATAAGGCTTCGTAATGTACTCACTCATACCAACCTCAACACCTCTCATTCTGTCTGTCTTGCCCGTTCGGCTCGTTACCGCAATTAACGGCATATTTCTATATTTGTTGTATTTTCTGATTTCGCTGGCTAGAGTATAACCGTCCATTTTTGGCATCTCGATATCTATGAGGCACGCATCAAACGGATGGTCGCTATTTTTTATCATATTTAGCGCCTCTACGCCGTCGGCCGCTTCAAGTACTGTAACACCTAGCGGCTTGATAGAGTTTTTCATGATCGATCTGTCAGTCTTGCTATCGTCTACTATCAGAATTTTATAATCAGAAGGCTGTGTTTTCTTGGCTGCCGCCTGTTGTGCTATCGCGGCGTCTTTTTTGCTCGTATCGACTTTTTTATGCGCCGTTTTCGCCATTTGCATCAAAGCTGCGACGTCGGCAATTAGCGTAACCTTGCCATCACCCCTTATGGTGGCGCCCGCTATACCCTCTATTCCTTTGAGATAGTAGCCAAGAGATTTAATGACTATTTCCTCTTGGCCTATCAATCTATCGATTACGACGCCTATTTTTGCGTCTGCAAGACCGATAATTACGACGTATAGGTTATCGCCACCTTCCATCGTCGTTTCAATTCCAAATATATCGGAGAGTTTGACAAGGCTAAGGACTTCGTTTCTTAGGCGTAGTACGCTTTTGCCCTCAACTAGGAAAATATCGTCTTGAGTAATTCTAACTGTCTCAAGAACACTTGAAAGAGGAATTGCGAAGAACTCTTCTTGTACCCCAACTAGTAGCGCCTGGATAATCGCTAGCGTTAGAGGTATTTTGAGCTTGATTGTCGTGCCTTTGCCAACAGAGCTATCCACTTCGATAATACCGTTTAGTTTTTCGATATTCGTCTTAACGACGTCCATACCGACGCCTCTTCCGGATACGTTGGTAATTTTTGCTGCAGTCGAGAAGCCAGGCTTAAAGATAAGGCCGTACGCCTCTTTGTCGCTCATGGCGTCAGCCTCTTTTTCGCTGATAACCCCTTTTTCGACCGCTTTGCTTTTTAGCATTATCGGATCAAGGCCTTTTCCGTCGTCCGTTATCTCGATAACTATTGAGTTGCCTTCATGGTATGCTTTTAGCTCTACGGTACCCGTCTCGGATTTGCCTGCAGCTACCCTGACATCAGGCATCTCAATACCGTGATCAGCAGAGTTTCTGATGATGTGAACAAGTGGGTCGCCTATCTCTTCGACGATTGATTTGTCGAGTTCCGTCTCTTCACCGCTCATTACAAGCTCTACTTTTTTGTTTAGTTCTCTGGAGAGGTCTCTTATCATTCTAGGGAATCTGTTGAATACCCTGCCAATAGGGAGCATCCTTGTTTTCATAACCGCTATTTGAAGGTCGGTAGTGACCGTGGATACGGACGAAACAACTTGATTTAGCTCATCTAGGAACTGTTCGCCTTCATATCTCTCTTCTACATCGTTGTAGATTTTTATTAGCCTGTTTTTACCAAGAACCAACTCACCTATCAGGTTCATTAGGTGGTCAAGCCTATTTACGTCGACCCTGATCGTCTGTTCAATTGCGGAGCCGCCGCCTTCGCCGCCGGCCGCAGGTGCCGGGTTTGCCGCCGCCGGCGCTGGAGTCGCAGGTTTTGGCGCTGGCGCCGGAGTAGGCTGTGCGGCAGGTTTTGGCTCTTTTGTCGCTGCTTCTTCGCTAGGCTCGTGCGGAGCTTCTATAGCAGATGATGCTTCGCCTTTCGCTTTTTTCTCTTGTCTTCTTCTTTCGTCTTCCTCTTGCCTTTGCTTTAGAAGTCTCTCTATCTCTTTTTCTACCTCTTCGGCTGACATATTCGAATAATCGGGCTCATCCTCTGCAGGAGTAGGCTCCGTCGCTACCGGCTCAGGTGCGCTAGCGGCAGGAGCTGCCTCCTCTATAGCTTTTCCTGATGAAGCTGCATCTAGTTTTGCAACAGTCGGATTGATATCTATGCCAGACGTTGCATCCGAGCCGGTATCTCTTATGCTATACAAAAGCGCTTTCATCTGGTCAATGGATGCTAGTACTATATCCATTATCTCAGGCGTTATTTTCAATTCGCCGTGTCTGGCTTTGTTGAGGACGTCTTCCATATGGTGTGTAAGTTTGGTTAGAACGTCAAAGTTTAGAAACGATGAAGAGCCTTTGATTGTGTGTGCAACCCTAAATATTCTGTTTAATAGGTCAAGGTCTTCAGGTCTTTGTTCTAGCTCCACCAGATCCTGGTCGAGCTGTTCGATCATTTCAAAAGCTTCTATCAAAAAGTCTTGAAGTATTTCTTGTAATTCATCCATTTTTAACTTCTCCTTTTCCCATCAGCCCAGATGTGCTTTTAATACTCTAGATATCTCGTCGTGAAACTTATTTGCGTCGAATTTGACCAAATACGCCTCACCGCCTGCTGCTGCGCCTCTAGCATCGGAGAACGCATCGCTTATTGAAGAGTTAAAGATCACCGGAATGCTCTTAAATCTTTCATCTTGTTTTACTCTAGACGCAAAATGAAAACCGTCCATTCTAGGCATTTCGACATCTGAAACTATTATTTTTAGCATCTCTTTTAGTGAATCGCCGTACTGCTCGTGAAGGTCGTTTAGCTTTGCTAGGCCATCTTCGCCATCCTTTGCTTCGACTACCGTAAAGCCCATTTTTGTCATGCTTTCTCTTACTATTTTTCTGGCTGTTTGGCTGTCGTCTAGTATCAGCGCAATACCGGAGTATTTTTCCAGTTTGTCCAGCACTTCCGTATTGGCGGTAAACAGTCCAAGTTCCTCGACTATCGACTCAAGGTCAAGAATCAAAAGAACGTCGTCGTTTTCTATCTTCGTTACGCCGGTAATTTTGGTTTTATCCATAGCTGTGCCGCTCTTCATGCTAAAGCTCGCCGGCTCTATATCTTTCCAGTTTATTCTTCTGATTCTTTTTGCTTCGTGGACGACGAAACCTATCAGGATGTTGTTAAATTCCGTGATTATTACGCGCGGTTTTATGTTTTTATTTTCCGGCGTCTTTATGTTCATCCATTTTGCAAGGTTTACGACGGGAATTACTACGCCCCTAAGGTCGAATATGCCGTCTACGTACTCAGGGGAGCCTGGTAGTTCGGTTAGTTTCGGGATATTTATAATCTCCCTTACCTTTGCTACGTTTACCCCGTAAATACCTTCGTAAACTTCGTTGTTTTCTTCTTTATAGATCCTAAAATCTACAAGCTCCATCTCATTGGAGCCGACCTGCAGTATATTATCAGGCTTGTTCATTTTGAAAAGCTCCTAAACTCATTTCTACAAAGCGAATATCGTTATTTTGGGATTTTACTTTAAAAAAACTTTTATTGCACGCAAAAGCTGAAAGAGCTTCGTAATTTATGTTGCCATATGATAGTGATACCCTGCGGTGATAGTGTCCTTCTACCAATATATCTATTCCATCCAGATTATAAAGCGGCAAGATTGAGAGCTTTTTTTTCTCAAAGTCCGGAAAATCCCTGCAAAGATTCTTTTTTAGAAGCGCTTTGTATAGCTTTTTGGCAAATCTGCCGTTTATATCGAGGGTCAGAAGCCTTAAAAATCTAATCATAAAGCCGTTTCTGATTATTTTGGCGTATGCCCTATATCTTAGCCTCTCAAACTTGTCGCCGTGCATAATGCCGAGCGTCTTGCCTTTAAAGCTAAACTTTACCGGTTGTGCTTCTATCTGAAATACTTTTGAATTTGGGAAAATACCGCTTATCAGAAAATCGTGGTTGCCCTCTAGATATATGAGCTCGGTTTTTTGAGAGAGAAGATTTATTTTTTCTATGAGTTCTTTGTTGTAGAGAATAGAGTAAGAAAGCGGCTCGCTCAAAAACTCAAATATATCGCCGAGCAAAAAAAGTTGCGGCGGCGGAGATAGCAAAAAAGCGTCAAAGAGGGAGAGCAGCTCATCTTTGTGTCTTGGGTAGTGGGTGTCCGTTAGAAATAGCGCACCCTCTTTTAACTCAAGGGACATATGCAATTTTCGGTATCCCGGTATCCTCCGGCAGTCCGAACATTATATTTGCGTTGGCTAAGGCCTGAGAGCTGGCGCCCCTCATCAGGTTGTCTATCGCACAGATAGAGACGAGTGCACTCTTGTTTTTTGCGGCGTATAGGTCTGCGAAGTTTGTGCCGCTGACGTTTTTTGTGTGCGGCAACTCCTCTCTGACCCTGGCGAACGGCTTGCCGCTATAATATTTTTTAAGTATGGCTTGCGGCTCCACCTCGTCTTTTAGCGTAGCAAAAACGGTCGCCATCATGCCCCTGCTCATAGGTACCAAGGTCGGCACGAACGTAACATCCACTTTTTGCCTCGCTAGCTTCGATGCGTGTTCCATTATCTCGGCCGCATGGCGATGCTTTATAATATTGTAGTGGTTCACATTTTCGTCTACCGCAACGTAGTGGGTAGTAGCGCTCAGAGATTTTCCAGCGCCCGATACGCCTGTTTTCGAGTCTACGAATATCGGCTTCGATAAGTCTATATGCGGCAAAAACGGTGTGAGCGCCATGAGCGTAGCCGTTACGTGGCAACCTGGATTTGCTACGAGTCTTGCGTTTTTGACAATTTCGCCGTGAAGTTCAGGGATGCTATAGACGGCGTGTGATAGATTTTCAACGTCTTCGTGCGGGCAGTAGTTGGCTTCGTACGACTCTTTTGATGTTCTATAGTCTGCCGATAGATCGACTACTTTTGCGCCTAAAGCCAAAAGCTCTTTTGCAGTACCCATTGCGGCTTTGTGAGGTAGCGCCAAAAATACCAGTTCGCAAAGTGCGGCCGCTTTTTTGGCATCGGTTTTTTCGACGGACAAATCTATTGCGCCCTCTAGCGAAGGGTGTAGTTTTGATAGTGTTGTTCCACCTTCCGTATTTGCGGCGTATGCCAGTTTGAAGTTCGGATGCGAGATAAGCATTTTTACGAGCTCCAAGCCCGTATAGCCGCTAACGCCTATGATGCCGACGTTTATCATTTTCCGGTACTCCCGAATCCTTTGCTGCCCCTCTCGGTGGAGTCTAGCTCGTCTACTACCGCAAAATCTGCTTGAAGTATCTCTTTTATGACGGCTTGGGCTATGCGATCCCCTTTTTTTATCACAAAATCCTCTTTTGAGGTGTTAAGAAGAATTACCATAAGCTCCCCTCGGTAGTCACTATCGACTGTTCCTGGAGTATTTAGTACAGTTATGCCGTTTTTGAGAGCTAGACCGCTACGAGGTCGGACTTGCAGTTCATACCCATTTGGAAGAGTGACGGCAAGCCCTGTTTTGACTACATCCCGTTCGCCTGCTTTGATCGTCTTTTCGTCAACGGAGTGCAGATCAAATCCAGCAGCTTCGCTTGTCTGGTATTTTGGTATTACCGCATCAGCGCTTAGTATCTTTACTTTTACGTCCAGTTTTTTCATCTAAAAGCTTATCTCTTCGTAGTACACTTCTACTATTTCAAACTCGTCCGCACCGCCCGGAAGCTCGATAGTCAGCGTATCGCCTTCTTCTTTGCCAAGAAGCGCTTTTGATAGCGGAGAGTTGAAAGAGATGAGCCCTTTTGCTGGATCGGACTCTATCGCTCCGACTATCGTATAGCAGAGCTCTTTGCCGTCTTTGCTGCTGCATACTTTGACAGTGGAGCCAAAACATACCCTTTCGTGTTTTAGCGTAGACGGGTCGATTACCTGTGCACGAGATAGCATATCGCTTAACTGCGCTATCCTTTTTTCAAGGTGTGACTGTTTTTCTTTTGCCGCATCATACTCGGCATTTTCCGATAGGTCGCCGTGACTCCTGGCTTCCGCTATCTCTTCGGCTATCTTGTTTCTCTCTACTGTTTTTAGCTGTTCGAGTTCTTTTGCTATCTTGTCAAAACCGAACTTCGTCATAGGCTCTTTTTGCATTTCGCACGCATCCTTATTGGGGTTTTGTCTCATTATAACAAAAAACTCTTTCTTAGTCGCTCTTGGTTACAATCAGTCCAAAATAAAAAGCAAGGTTTTGAAAATGACCAAATTGGCTATCGTGGGACTTGGGGTAATGGGTAAAAACCACTACAGGGTGCTCAAAAATATGAAAGTAGAGCCTGCAGCGCTATGCGACGCCGTAGTAAAAGAACATGACGGTAAAAGCGTATACGCCGATTACAAAAAGATGTACGAAGAGATAAAACCTGACGCGGTTATCATAGCTGTACCGACTTTTTTGCACAAAGAGGTGGCGGAGTTTTTTATCAACAAAGGCGTGGATATATTCTTAGAAAAACCTGCCGCGGATAAAGTAGAAGACGCTATCTATCTGTCAAAACTGGCGGAAGAGAAGGGTGTAAAGAGTGCGGTAGGTCATATCGAGAGGTTTAATCCGGTAGTCAGAGAGCTGAAAAAAGAGCTAGCCGGTAAAGAGCTGTACACTATATCCGTTACCAGAGTAGGACCCTTCCCTCCGCGTATAGCAGATGTCGGGATACTCACCGATCTTGCAGTGCACGATATAGATCTTATACGCTTTTTGACCGGAAGCGAAATAAAGAAGTGCTCCATATACAAATCCCAAAAAATCCACGACCACCACGAAGATAACGCAGTACTCTCCTTTGAGCTAGAAAACGAGATAGTCGCCAATATCACGACGAACTGGCTAACTCCGTTTAAGAAAAGAAGGATAGAGGTCTCCGCAAAAGAGGGCTACTACGACGCGGATCTAATGGGACAAGACCTAAAAGAGTTTAGCGCTTTTCAGGCCAACAACTCGTATGTTGTCAGAGACTGTATAGTGTTTAAGGGGGAACCGTTAAAATTCGAGCTTGAGGCATTCTTATCTTACCTTAAAAGCGGAGAGCGTGGAGATCTTGCGACCATAGAAGACTCTCTTAAAACGCTAAAAATACTCTCTTTATAAAAACATTCAACAAAACATAAGCTGTTGGCTAACATAGCACAGTTCGAACTCGGCCTTTTGTATACCCACGGTTCCGGCGTACCGCAAAACCACAATGAAGCCCTCTACTGGTACAGAAAAGCCTCCGTGCGTGGAAGCGGAGTGGCGAACTACAACATAGGGCTTATCACGAGTACGGCAAGGGTGTCAAAATAGACTGTAAAGAGGCTCTCAAATGGTACCAAAAGGCCGCGGATAGGTATTATGACGAGGCTTATATCGCTATGGCGTACGTATATTATGAGGGCAGATAGGGTGTCGTCAAAGACGCTAAAAAGGCAAAAAATATCCTTAAAAAACTACTAAACGACACAAAAAACAAGAGTATGAAAACAAAGCAAACTCTCTGCTGGAGATTATGGGCGGGAAGTAATATCCTCTATTATCTGCGCCAAATCTGCCTCTTTGTGCCCTAGCAGCTCCCTGAGGGTGGCTGATTTTTGCAAAAACTCCGCTTCGTTTATCCTGGATAGCTCTCTTATGATATTTTCGCTAGTTACGTCCTCTTGAACCAGTTCCGGATGTATCTCTCCTAGCCCCTCGAAATCGGCTATGATGTTTGCGAGTCCTATATGGTTTAGCTTTACGAACCGCTTTGCTATCTGGTAGTCGAACCACTTGGCTTTATAGACAAGCACCGTTGGAGTACCGATGATGGAAGCCTCTAGCGTTGCGGTGCCGGAGCATACTACGGCTTTTGAGGCTTGCATTAGGGCGTACTTGGCGTCTCTGACTATATCAAAAAGGCTCGTATCGCCGTAAAGCTCGGCTATTTTTGCATCGTCAAAAAAGGGCGGTACGGCAAGTATCTTGATACCCTCTATCCTTTGCGCCACCTCTCTAAATACAGGCATTAGCTTTGTTATCTCGCTTCTTCTGCTGCCCGGCAAAAAGGCCGTGATATTGGAGTTCGTCGGTCTTACTTTTTTCTCTTTTATCTCGTTCATCAGCGGGTTGCCGACGAATACGGCACGGTTCCAAAACTTTGGCTCAAAAGGCAGTATTGCCGCTTGCACGTCCGTGACGCTCTCGACTACGGCCACCCTCTTTGCTTTCCATGCCCACACTTGCGGGATGATGTAGTAGATTATCTTCGTATTCGGACTGCTCTTTTTTATCGCTTTCGCCAGCGGGATATTAAATGCCGGAGAGTCTATGAGCAGCACCGCGTCGCACTCCGCTGCCATAGCCGCCATCTCCTTGATGGCCCTTTTTGCCATCGGCACCTTGGAAAGTACGTCTATAAAGCCCATAACGCCAAAACTTCCGGAAGGAAGCAGCGGAGAGCCGAACTTCTCGTCGAATATCCCTTTTAGCTCCACTTTGCCCAGTGAATGCAGGAGGTTTTCTAGATGTAGGTTTGCGGATGGCTCTAAGGCTGATACTAGGAGTTTCATTCTGCTTTAACTTCTTTGTTTTTTCATTATCATACCAAACACCCGTTATAATTCAAAACAAAAAACAACTGGATTTGTATGATGCAGCAAAGCGGAATTCTTAAAAAAATACTAATAACAAACGATGATGGATATGAGTCGGAGGGGCTTTTGGCCCTTGCGGATGCGGTAAGACATCTAGGGCATGTGACGATAGTGGCTCCCTCAACCGAGAAGTCGGCGTGTGGACATAGCCTTACGCTCACTCGTCCGCTTCGCTTTATCCGTGTCGGGGATGATTTTTACAAGCTCGACGACGGCACGCCAAGCGACTGCGTATATCTAGCTCTAAACTCCATATTTGAGGACGGTAAGCCAGACATCGTGCTAAGCGGCGTCAATAAAGGCTCGAATATGGGCGAGGACATCACCTATTCCGGTACGGCCTCTGCGGCTATGGAGGCGGCTTTGCACGGAGTGCCCTCCATCGCTTTTTCACAGGTATATAGACATCTGGGCGACCACTCTTTCGTGTATGACTTCGACGTGGCTAGGCACGTGGCGGCAGAGCTTGTGGGCAGAGTGCTTGAGGGCGGCTTTCCGATAGGAGATAGGAGATTTCTAAATGTCAATATTCCGGTCATCAAAAAGCAGGAGTTCAAGGGGTATCGTGTCACCAGGGCAGGGTATAGACACTACGGCAACGACGCTCACATGCACCGAAACCCAAGGGGAGAGGAGCACTACTGGCTTGGGCTGCATCCGCTGGAGTGGTCAGACCATCCACACGGGGATAAGAGCTATATGAACGATTTTGACGCCATAAAGGAGGGATTCGTATCGATAAGCCCGATAAAACTTGACATGACGGCACATGAAGAGCTTGATACGCTTCGGGGTTGGATCGGCGGAGGGCGTCTTGGCTAGATATACCAGGGCACGTATGGTGCTAGGTCGGCGCTTCGAGGTGTTGCGGACAAAAAAAGTGCTATTATTTGGCGTCGGCGGGGTTGGCGGTCACTGTCTAGATGCCTTGTATCGTACCGGGGTTTCGGATATTACGATAGTCGACTACGATACGTACGACATAACCAATCAAAACCGACAGATAGGCTCGGAGGCCGTCGGCGAGGTGAAGGTATATAGACTGGCAAAGCTATATCCGGGAGTGACGCCGATACACGCCAGGGTTGACGAAACGTTTTTGGAAAAATTTGACTTTGAGCCTTACGACATAGTGCTTGATGCGATAGACGACGTAAAGGCGAAGATAGGAATCATCAGAAGATGCCACAAAAAACTCATCTCCTCTATGGGCTCCGCAAAGAAGCTAGATCCAACTAAAATCGAATATATATCGATATGGAAGACGTACAACGACCCGTTTGCTAAGAAAATAAGGGATGAGCTTAAAAAGATAAATTTTAAGCGTGATTTTAAGGTGATTTTTAGTGCAGAAACACCACAATGCAAGGAGAAAGGCTCGTTTGTGGGAGTGACTGGCGCATTTGGGCTAACCCTTGCCGCAAAGGCGATAGAGAGGCTAGTAGGATAGTTTTACTTTCGGTTTTCTATCGCTCATTAAGGCTTCATGCGGGGTGCCCCAAAATCTTAGATTTTGATCCTCGTATTGCAGAAGCATTCTCTTCATAGAAAACCGAAAGGAAAAACAGATGCAGCAAGCGTGGCTAAGTACAAAACTTGATAGCGGAAAAATAAGGTGTGATGCGTGTGCGCACTTTTGCGTCATAAAAGAGGGTGAGATTGGCAAATGCGGCGTAAGAAGAGTCAAAAACAAAGAGCTGGAGCTTGAGGTATACGGGCTAATTAGCTCGATAAACATCGATCCGGTCGAGAAAAAGCCGCTTTACCACTTTTTGCCCGGCAGCGAGATACTCTCGGTCGGTACGGTAGGGTGCAACTTTACATGCAGTTTTTGCCAAAACTACGAGATAAGCCAATACCCAAAAGAGCATGACGGAGCGCTGGCGGGCAGGTATATAAGCCCCGAGGAGCTGGTCGGTATGGCCAAAAGCAGGAATATCCCGTCTATCGCCTTTACTTACAACGAGCCTATTATCTACTTCGAATACGCCTATGATGTGATGAAGCTTGCCAAAGAGGCCGGGATAAAAACGGTGTTTGTCACGAGCGGATATGAGAGCAAGAAGGCGCTAGAGCTTGGCAAAGGGCTTTTGGATGCTATGAATATAGACCTAAAATCGTTTAACGACGAGTTTTATAAGGAGCTTTGTGGAGCCAGGCTAAAACCAGTACTGGAATGTATAGAAAATGCAAAAAACGCTGGAATATGGGTCGAGATAACGACTCTTTTGATACCGGGGAAAAATGACTCTGACAAAGAGATAGAGGAGATTTGCAAATTCGTCAAAAGTATGGGCATAGAGATGCCGCTGCACTTTAGCGGATTTCACGGGGCTTACAAGATGCAGGGTGTGCCGTCTACGCCGCACGAGACGCTAAACAGAGCGTATGAGATAGCAAAATCGCTAAATCTGCGCCACGTGTATATCGGAAATGTGCTTGACGATGAGAGGCAAAACACGTATTGTGCAGCGTGTGGAGAGCTTTTGGTGGAGAGGAGCGGGTATCTAGGAGAACACGTAATAAACCACCTGGTAGACAAAAACGTATGTCCTAGATGCGGTTACAAACTAAAAGGAATATTTGAGTGAAGTACGGCTTAGCTGATAGATCACGATAATCCAAGCCACTTAAATAAGAAAAAGAGGGTCACAACCATTGCCGCACCAGTCAGCATTGCTTTTTTCTTGTTGCAGCACGGTGGTTTTGGTTCACATTTTTTGCTATTTGGAGTCATCTTAGTAATCCTTTTTGTAAAAGATGTCTATCGAGCTTTTGCGTCCAGCTTGGCTCTCTACATTGACGTTTTTGTTGATTTGATACTCGAATACGACGCTGCTCTCTATGTCGTTTTTGTAGGTTACCGTCAAATCCTTCGTCACCCTTTTGCCGACCTCTACCTTTGTCGTCTGTGTAGTCCTTCCGGTCTTATCTGTAACCTCCGTCGGACTTATCTCCACTTTATCGAGCTTGATTCCAAACTCTTTGGTTAGGTCTCTTGAGAGTGCGTTTGAGAGCGTGGCTATCGCTTTTGACGAGTATCTGGCGTCGCTGGAAGTTCTCGTAAAGCCGCTATCGGGGTCTACGCCAAAAAGCAGGTATGAGATAATCTCTTTTTCGCTCATCGCCGGTTTTGAGCTAAAGCTGATTTTCGGGGCGGATGCGAACTCTCTGACGTAGATGAATATCTCCGCCTCTTTGTCTACGTGCCTTAGTGTCAAGTCCAGATACGGGTCGTTCTCGGCGTTTTCGGTCAGTGCTATCTGGCTTGGAAGCAGGAAAAACCTCTTGCCTTCAAAGTCGTAGTAGCCACTAGATGTTTTGATGAGTCCCAGCATGACAGGTTTTCTACCGTAGTCCTTATAGTAAACGAGATTCATATCCAGTGGCGCATAGGCCTCTTTTGATTTGTAGTATGCTCTGTTTTCGTTGGATATATTGATATGTAGTGCCAGATTGTCTATGAATTTTTGCTCGTTGAATTCGAGTTTTTTCGGACTTAAGACTACTATATCTTTATCTTTTGTAATCTTCGAGCTTTTTAGCTCAAAACCGGCCCTCAAATCACGCAGCGAGGCGTCGCCCGTGATTTCAAGCTTCTCTTTTTCGTATGTTGCCTTTACGTCGGCGTTTAGTATAAATGAGAGTTTGTGGTTGTCTTTGTATGCGAAGTTTTTTAGTTTTGCCTGTGCGTCAACTCTTGAGTTTTGATACTCGAACTTTGCCAAAAGAGTATCGTTTATTCTGAATTCGTCGCATACGGCCTTACCGTTTGAGGTGTGTATAATGGCCGGTTTTGAGAGATAGTACGGCTGGTTTTGGTATGTCGCGGATAGTTTTTGGATTGTTGTTTTGTCGTTTTGTGAATGCAGAGCTATATTGATGTTTTGTATTTTTTCGCCGCCAATCGTTAGCATATCTGAAGAGGCGCTTAGTTGAAACTCCGGGGAGTTTAGGTTGCCGATTAGATTTGCTCTCATTGCAAACAGACCTGAAATATTTTGCTTTTTTGTACCAGTTATTTTTGCCCACTCCTCTGCCAGCGTTGCCATGTTGCCTTGGGTATCTAGTATGAGCTCTTTATTTATTACGCCGTCAGCTTTGATGGTCACGCCGCCGGTTTTGAATATGCCGTTAAATTTCGAGTTTACCGTTCTAGCTTCTATCTCTGCGTCCACACCGCCGAGTTTTATTTTTGTGTGCGCTACAAAGAGTTCATGCGGCGTTTTTTTGAAGCTAATCTCCCCGGTCTCCAGTGGTTTGCCAAATAAAAGCGACTCTATAGGATGAATGGAGGCTACTATCTCCTTTTTTTGATGGTCGTAGTAGCCGTTTACTTTTGCGTTTAGTTTTGATGAGCCAAGATAGCTAAATTTTTGGTTTTTGTCCGGTTTTATATTGTTTAAGGCGGCGCTAAAATCGTATTTTGAGTATCCGTTTGTCGTTACTTTGATGTTTGCCGCTTCCGATTTGACGTCTACGTACATGGAGTCGTTGTTGCCTCTATATGTGGCCTGTGCTTTGGCTAATTGCCCGCACTCTATGCCGAGACTTAGCCCCTCAAAGTTTGAAACCTTTCCGAAAAATGCGAACTTGCCGTTATCTTCTACCGTGTTATCGACGTCGGCGGCGAAATAGTCCGTTTTTAGCTTAGCTTTTGTTAAGACTTTGTAGGAGCTATTGTCTATGTCGTACGATACGACGGTATCGGAAGAGACCACGTCAAATCTATCTCCTAAAAGTGTTGCCGTTATACGGTTTTTCGCTGTTACCTCTAGTTTGTGTACGTCGCCCTTGAATGTTATCTCTTCGTTTGTGGCCTCTTTTATTTTTAGAGATTTCTCAAACGCTCCCAGCGGGATATATTTGAATCTTTTGGCTTTAGCTTTGCCGTAATATACGGTTTTATTCCCGTCATATACGACGTCAAATTTGGAGTCTATGATAGCGTATCTACATTCGAGCTCGCCGCTGCTAGTTACTTTTAGGTGCGGATTTTTGAAATTTATATGAACTTCGCTTATTACGTCGTTTGCTTTGGCGTCTACGCCGTATTTGTAGATGAGTCCGCTGTTTTTTATGTGCGCTTTCGCATATAGCGCTTCGTCATCGCCACGTACCAGGAAGTCGGTCTCTTTTAGGCCGTTGAAGTCGAAGTCTACGTCGCCTACTATCTTGTTGATATATTGAGAGCCGTTTGATTTTAACATGCCTCTAAATGAGTAGTTTTTATCTAATATATCGCCGCTAAACTTCGCATCTAGGATATTAGAGCTTAGGTCGGCCTTCAAATCCATATAGAACTTCTCAAAATCGTAATAGAGGTAGTCGCTGTTTAGTTTCAACCTTTGGATTTTTATATCGCCGTAGCCGCTCTCAATAAGTGAGGCAGATATATTCTCTATTTTGATAGTTTTTAGAAAATCTGGTTTTTTTGAGCTGCTTTTGTCGATGATTTTTTTTAGCTCCGCTTCGTTTAGCCTTAAATCCTTGAGGTCTAGTGACGAGAGGCTAAGTTCTCCGTCTAGTAAAATATCGCCTAGATTAGGTCTAAACCTAATTTCGGAGGCGCTAAATAGCTTTTCGTATTTGACGTCCCTAAGCTCTATACCGCTTAAAATCCCGCCGCTAACTGACTTTGCCTCTACCCCGAATTTGGGGAGTATCTTCTTGAGCGCAAATTCGACGGCGATGCCGCTTTGAAGCAGGGCGAACATAATGGCTAGCGCCCACAGAAAGCCTATGATGCCGTAATAAAAGCTTTTATAGCTGGCTTCGAATACTTTTTTCAAAACGCTTGTCCGAAACTGATATGAAATACGGGGCTTTTTTTCTCTTCCCTAAGCGGTACACCTATGTCTATCCTGACCGGCCCCACTATCGTATCGTATCTGAGCCCGGCGCCGACGGACGGCTTGTATTCGCCGTTGAACATCATCGATTTTTCGTTTAGGAGCGTAGAATCCAAAAACAGCACCGTCCATAGGGATTTCGTGGTTTTATATCTGGCCTCCGCCGACCAATCTATAATAGAGTTGCCGCCTATATAGTTGCCATGGTCGTCTTTTTTGCCGAGTCTCCTATACGAGTACCCTCTGTTCGAAAAGCTCCCCCCTGCGAAATATCGCTTGAATACCGGAATGTCGTTTTGCTTGAAGTCGTCTATGCCGCCTATGTTGCCCTTGAATGCAAATAGAAAATCCCTAAACATCGAGGCGTCGTCAAAACCAAATATCCTTCTGCCTTCCAGATTCGACTTGACGTAGTTGATGTTTGAGCCGAGAACACTATCCGAGACCTCTATGTTCCAAGCTATGTAGTACCCTTTTTTTGCGTCAAGTATTGAGTCCCTTCGATCTATCGTATATTCGTACAAAAATGCGTTGATAAAGAACTTTTGATCTTTTATCTGTTCGCTTACGTCGTCGGCCTTTACTTCGCCTTTTTCCGTCAGTAGTCCCAGATGGTGGGTGGTTGTTTTGTACGGCAGTTTGAATTTGAAGGTGTTGGAGATGATTTTTTCGCTAAAGCCGGGATATTTTACTTTTTCATATTTCGCCAAGTCCTCAAATTCAAACCCGAACAGTTTCGGTATGGTGATTTTGGCGCCTACGTTTTGTCTTATGGTCGATACCTCGGCCATCGCCTCGAAACGCTTTAGATTTCCCATGAAGTTTTTATGTATCCATCCGCCCTTGATTCTCGCTCCCTCGTCGGTATCGTAACCGGCGCCTATTTTAAAGCTTTTTAGTTTTCCAAGCGTAGCGTTTACCTCCATCGGCAGGGTGTCGCCGTCTTTTTCGTCTAAGTGCTTTATGGATACGGTATCGAACGCCCCGGTAGCATAGAGGTTTTTATAACTTTCGTTATTTTTCTGGAGTCGTATTTTTCTCCTTTTTTGAATACGAGCTTCTCTTGTATATATTCGCCGTCCACGCTCTCTATCGGCGTTATGTGGACGCTCCCGAAGTTATACTCTTTTGCTTCGGTAATTATAAAATGGAGCTTTGCCTCATAGGTAGCCATATCTATAAATGCTTTTGCATCTAGCTTCGCCTTCGGGTAACCGTTTTCTTGCAGGTATCTCTTTATGTTTTCTTTGCTTTTGACGAATGCATCGGCGTCAAAATAGTCGCCCTCTTTGGAAGCAATCATATTTTTAATGTAAAAGGGAGAGTCTATTTCGACTTTCGAGATTTTCATCCGGTCGCCTTCGGATATTTTGAAAAGTGCTGTTTCGTCTTTTAGTTCCAACTCTGTTTTGACGTTAAAAAACCCTTTGGAGTGGTAGAAGTCTACTATATTGCTTTCTATGTCGTCTAGCTCCTCTGCCGTGTATGACGGCGATTTTTTCCAAAACTTATAGAACGACTCCTCTTCTATGCCTATCGCCTCTTTAAGTACGACAGTAAAAAACGCATCGTTGCCTTTAAACTTTATAGTTGTGGCGTTAATCTCTTGCGAATGGGCAAAAACAGCCAGAAGGAGTAGAAGGATTAGCTTTTTCATTTTTATGTCTAAAACCGCAGCATTTTGCTTCATTCTAGCCAAAAAAGGTTTAAGCAGACTCTATTATAATCTGTTTTAATGAGACTGTCGATAAATTATAAAAAACTACACGGCCATTTCACGCTAAGGAATGCCTCTTGTTTATAATCTCATATGAAAACACAAACAAAGATGAACCTACGGGATGCCTTGCGTG
>JAEMQC010000051.1 GCA_022758985.1 Campylobacteraceae bacterium | reverse complement strand
CGTTTGTGGACGGCGTACTGGTTGGCGGAGCCAGTCTTGTAGTCGAGGAGTTCTATAAAATTATAAAAGCATCTGCGAATATTTCTTAAAAAAGGGGGAACAATATATGATAATGAAGGGTAAAAAAGGCTTAATAATAGGCGTTGCAAATAATAAATCAATAGCATACGGTATAGCAAAGGCTTGTAAAGAGCAAGGGGCCAAACTTGCTTTTACATACCTAAACGAGCAACTTGAAAAAAGAGTAAGGCCTATAGCCGAGGAGTTTGGTTCAAAACACGTTTACGAGCTTGACGTCCAAAATCCTGCGCACATAGCAGCTCTTGCCGAGTCAATAGAAAAAGATTTCGGCAAAATTGACTTCTTTGTTCATGCCGTAGCATTTGCACCAAAAGAAGCTCTTGACGGCGCTTTTATGGATACAACGAGGGAAGCGTTTGAGGTAGCAATGAACGTATCTGTATTTAGTCTTGTGGAGCTAACTAGAGCGCTTGCTCCGGTTATGAACAATGGTGGCTCAATACTAACGCTAAGCTATCTAGGCGGTGTAAAATACGTTCCGCATTACAACGTAATGGGTGTTGCCAAAGCGGCGCTTGAGATGTCAGTTAGATATCTTGCCGTAGACCTTGGCGCAAGAGGCATTAGAGTAAATGCAATAAGCGCAGGTCCTATCAAAACGCTAGCTGCTTCAGGAATAGGTGATTTCAGATTTATCCTAAAATGGAACGAGGCAAACTCTCCACTTAGAAAAAATGTTACCATCGAAGAGGTAGGCAATAGCTCTATGTATCTACTAAGCGATCTTTCATCCGGCGTAACCGGCGAAATCCACTATGTAGACGGCGGATACAACATTATGGGTATGTGTGCGGTTGAAGAAGAAGACGGTAAAGCTACAATGGTTTGGGATAAATACGCCTCACAAAACTAATTGCCGCTTTTTATCTCTATAAACTCCAAAGGCTCCTTAGAAAACATACTAATTTCTACGCCATTATAGTCGGCGTAGTTTTGGTAGCCCACTATAACCTTTTTTGGCATCTGCACAACTTTTGTTTGACACCTATCTACAACCACTTTTTGTTTTTTTGAAGAGGCCAAGGAGCCGCCCACAATAGCGCCGCCTATAGTAGCAGCCGTTTTGCCGTCTGCCTGCCCAAACTGATTACCTATAAGCGCCCCCACGGATGCCCCTAGAAGCGTCTCCAGGGCATCTGCGCCGCCTCTTTCATAGTAACTCTCCGGGTAACAATCTTTTAGCTCTACCGATTCGTAAATCTCAGCAAATACCGGCTCACTTCTGATAACTTTTAGTTTTTGATCGGCACATAAAATTGTGGATAAAAAAATAAGAAGTAGCAAAACCGCTCTCATAATAAGACCCCCATTTCAAAACTATTTAGAGATTTTTTTATGAGTTTATCGGTTATTTTTTAAAGATTTGTTTATTCGCAGTCGAAATAAGATAGGCAGCTACCCCAAGTAAGCCCGCCGCCAAAAGCGTCAAGAAGCATTAAATGGCCTTTTTTGAGTTTTCCGGTTTCATACATCTCGTTAATAGCCATAGGTATAGATGCAGCAGATGTATTGCCGTATTTACCTACCGTAAGAACAACTTTCTCATCCGGCAATCCAACGCTCTCGCCGACCGCCTTAATTATTCGATAGTTGGCCTGATGCGGAATGAAATAATCTATAGCGGATGACTCCATATTGTTTGCCTTAAGCATATTGACGCAATCCGAGGCCAGCGTTTTGACCGCCAGTTTAAAAGTCTCGTTGCCCTTCATCTTTATGTGAGAGCCGCATATTCCACCTTCAACTCCTTTTGGAGCCAGGGGAGTTACAAGAAAGTCCCAATATCCGCCGTCGGCGCTCGTATGTATATCAAGGATTGCATTCTCTCTGCTCTCAGAGGCAGTTATAATAGCAGCTCCAGCGCCATCTCCAAACAGGACGCATGTCGTTCTATCTGTATAATCAACGATTCTGCTTAGCGTCTCGGCGCCGACGACGAGAACGGTCTTTTTCATACCGGATTCTATATATGCTTTTGCGACGCTAAGCCCATATATAAAACCGCTACATGCAGCGCTTATATCAAAAGCGGCTACATTCTTAATTCCAAGCTTATCCGCCAAAATACAAGCTGTTGACGGCATACATAAAAAATCAGGCGTAATAGTAGCAAAGACTATCAAATCTATATCTTCTTTGTTTATTTTAGCCCGTTCGATAGCCTTGATGGATGCTTTTAGCGCAAGATCGGATGTCAGCTCGCCATCCGCCGCAATTCTTCTCTCTTTGATGCCCGTTCTTTTTAAAATCCACTCATCAGAGGTATCGACTATTTTTTCAAGCTCTTCGTTTGATAGAATTTTTTCAGGAACGTAGGCGCCTATCGATTTAAAAACGGCAAAACTCAATTTTTTGCCTTTAATGATGCTTTTATGTGAGTATTGACATCTGACTTTACAAAATTTATCGCTTGGAAAATAGCGTTTTTTATGGCCTTTGGATTACTCTTACCGTGGCTAATGATTACCGCTCCGTTAATACCAAGAAGCGGTGCGCCGCCGTACTCCGCATAGTCTATCTGTTGTTTAAGACTGGAGAAAACTTTCCTCATAAATACTGAACCAAAAGAAGCAAAAGCCGATTTTTTAATATGGTGCTTCATAAACTTACCTATAGTATCGGCTACGCCCTCGCTAGTTTTAAGAACTATATTGCCGACAAATCCATCGCATACGATAACATGAACCGAGCCGTCGAATATATTATTTCCTTCTACGTTTCCTATAAACTCTGGCATAGCCTTAAGCATTAAAGCGGCTTCTTTTGTGACTTCGTTGCCCTTTGTCTCCTCTTCACCGTTTGTGAGTATCCCGACTTTGGCTTTTTTGACACCCATAATGGCTTTTGCATATGCAAGACCCATTATGCCGAATTGATATAGGTGTTCTGGTTTGCAATCTACATTCGCCCCTACATCCAAAACCAAACTTTTCTGTCCGTCGTTTACCGTAGGCATTAGTGTTGCTATCGCAGGTCTAGCTATGCCGTCTATTCGTCCTATTCTAAGGGTGGCAAGGCTCATTGTCGCCCCGCTGTGTCCGGCTGATACGACAGCATCAGCCTTACCATCCCTTACTAGTTCTGTGGCAACATAGATAGAGCTGCTTTTTTTCTTAAATACATCCGTAGCATGGTCATGCATAGATATAACATCATCCGCATGCACTATGGAAATTTTGGATCTCAAGTTTTGGGGAATTAAGGGCTTTATAGCACTTTCATCCCCCACCAAAATCGCTTCAAATTTAGCTGTTTTAAGCGCCTCTAATACACCTGCAACAATAGGGCTTGGACCAAAGTCCCCGCCCATTGCGTCTATCGCTACCTTAATCATTAAATACTATTTTAGTGCGCCGGTTGTAGGGCTTGCTCTGTGTGGAAGTCTGTATGAGCCGTCTTCGCATTTAACAGGCATAGGAAGTGTAACTTTGTAGTGTGTTCTTCTTTTTGCAGCTCTTGTGTGGCTCACTCTTCGCTTTGGTACTGCCATTTTCTACTCCTTATAGATTTTCTAAAATAAACTCTTTATCTTCAAGCTCTTCTTTTTTATGGTAGTCGTTTTTAAAAATCTCAACTTCATCTTTTAAAAAAGCTTCGAAATCAAAAACGCTACCATCGGATTCGATAATGTCATAAACTTCATCAAAACCCTTATAAGAGCCTTCGATTACTTTTATTTTGACCTCTTCTTCAAACCGGTCAAAAAACTTTTCTCCGCTAATGTCGCAATTAACCTCTATTTTACCGTCAATTTTGCCTTCAACGACTAAAAAAGGGGGTTTACCAAAAAAATATCCGCAAAAGTGGGCAAAATCTTCACCATCTCTATATTCGACGGAAAACTCTTTGTTTTCTTTCGGAACTTTTTTAAGGTCTACTTTCATTAAACTTTAGTGTATCTCTATTTGACTAAAGAAATAAGAGATTTCTCTTGCTGCGCTAGTCTCAGAATCGCTTCCGTGAACTGCATTTGCGTCGATACTCTCTGCAAAATCAGCTCTAATTGTGCCCGGAGCAGCTTCTTTAGGATTTGTTGCGCCCATAAGTTCTCTATTTTTTGCTATCGCATTTTCACCCTCAAGCACCATAACAACAACAGGACCGCTTGTCATAAAAGATACTAGGTCTTTAAAAAAGCCTCTCTCTTTATGTTCGGCGTAAAAACCAGCTGCTACTTCATCAGACAACTTGATTTTTTTCATCGCAGCAACTCTTAGGCCGTTTGACTCAAATCTATCTACTATCTTGCCGATAACATTTTTTGCTACCGCATCAGGCTTTATAATGGACAAAGTCCTTTGCATATGTAAGTCCTCTAAAAATCTAAAAATAAATCAGGGTTGAAATTATATCAAAAACTATTTTTAAGTTTAATAATTAATAAAAAAGGAAGGTTTGTTAAAGAAGAGGGCTTGCGCCCCCCGATATTTTAAAAAGTAGAAATTAGTCTATTACGTTAGAACCAGCAGGTTTACCTTTTTTGTTCCCTTCATCCCATACTATGCAACCCTCAGTTGGGCAAGCTGAGGCACACGCCGGAACATCGTGATACCCTTCGCACTCTACGCACTTATCAGGGTATACATAATATATTGACTCACCAGTCGGGTTATCATCATCGTCAACTATCGCCTCTACTGGGCACTCATCTATACAGGCGCCACAAGATATACAAGTGTCAAGAATTTTTACTGCCATTTTAATCTCCTAAATTCTAAAGGGTTTTGACAGCCTATCTAGGCTCAAGCCAAAATCGAATAACTATATCGAACTAAAAATAAAACAAAAATAAAAAGCTACCTCTACATACCAAGAAACGCTTTTATTGAGTCAACTTTGTCTGTTTTTTCCCACGTAAACTCAGGAAGTTCTCTACCGAAGTGCCCATAAGCTGCTGTTTTTTTATAAATAGGTCTATGTAAATCAAGCGACTCTATAATTCCCTTTGGGGTAAGCTTAAATACACTTCTAACACACTCTTCCAGTCTGCTTTCGTCTACTTTCGCGGTTCCGTGCGTTTCAACCATCAAAGATACAGGCTCAACAACACCTATCGCATATGCAAGCTGAACGGTTGCTTTATCGCAAGCGCCAGAGGCAACGAGATTTTTAGCGACATATCTAGCCATATATGCCGCACTTCTATCCACTTTTGTAGGGTCTTTGCCGCTAAATGCGCCGCCGCCATGAGGGCAAGCGCCGCCATAAGTATCGACTATAATTTTTCTACCGGTAAGACCGGCATCCCCTTGAGGACCGCCTATAACAAACTTGCCTGTCGGATTTATATAATATTTTATGTTTGCATCTCTAAGTTCAGCAGGTATAACCTTCTCGATTACCTCTTTAATAACGTCTTGCTTTATCTGTTCTTGACTCACGTCTTCATGGTGCTGCGTAGATACAACTACGGCTTCCACTTTTGTCGGAATGCCGTCAATATATCTGACCGATACTTGCGATTTCGCATCCGGCCTAAGATACGGAATGGTTCCGTTTTTTCTGCACTCCGCAAGTCTCTCTGTAAGTCTGTGCGATAGATATATCGGAAGAGGCATAAGAGTTGGGGTTTCACGACAAGCATAACCGAACATAAGTCCTTGGTCTCCTGCGCCTATTTCACCGTCCGCCCTATCGACGCCTTGATTTATATCGCTTGATTGTTTGCCAAGGCCGTCCAAAACGGCCGCACTTTTATAGTCAAACCCAAAGTCCGCATCCGTATATCCGATTTCCCTAACCGTCTCTCTTACGATATCCTGAATAGGAAGCCTCATATCATCCTCTATTTTCATTTCGCCGGCAACAACACAAAAACCGTTTGATACAAGCGTCTCACAAGCTACTCTCGCAAGCGAAGGATTTTTAGAGTGTGTGAGGATATAGTCCAAAATGGCGTCACTAATCTGATCGGCCATTTTATCAGGATGTCCCTCTGAGACGGATTCAGACGTAAATAGAAAGTTTTTTGACATTCAAAAGCCTTTGTAGAAATTCAATGTTTTTTGATTTTACTATGTATACTATTAATAATAGGGGGGGATTTAAGATGATTAATTTTATTTTAATTTCCTAAATAGTAAAATTTCCTAAAATTAAACAAAAGGAGTTTCATTTATGTGTACGCTAGTTACAAAAAAAGCCCCGGACTTTACTGCAAATGCGGTACTTGGCGACAATACTATCGTTGATAATTTCAACCTTTACCAAAATATAGGCGACAAAGGAGCTGTTATATTTTTCTATCCGCTAGACTTTACGTTTGTTTGTCCGTCAGAGCTTATCGCTTTCGACCACAGACTAAAAGAGTTTAAAGATAGAGGAATCAACGTAATAGGAGTATCTGTAGATTCACACTATACGCATCTTGCATGGAAAAATACTCCGGTAGAAAAAGGCGGAATAGGCAAAGTAGGATATCCGCTTGTAGCAGACCTTGATAAATCTATAGCTCAAAATTTTGGCGTACTTCTTGATGCAGGTATAGCGCTAAGAGGTTCATTTCTTCTTGACAAAGACGGAACAGTAAGACATGCGGTAATCAACGACCTTCCGCTTGGAAGAAACATCGACGAAATGATAAGAGTCGTTGATGCGATGCTGTTCACAAACGAATACGGCGAAGTTTGCCCTGCTGGATGGCATAAAGGCGAAAAGGGAATGAAACCAAACCCTGAAGGTGTAGCAGAATATCTAGCCGGTAACGCTGATAAACTATAATGAAGCTCCCGCCTACGGGCGGGGCTAATTTAATTTTCTATGCTATTTTTTATATTTTTTTGAATTTTACTCTTTACTTTAAGTGAAAGCTGCTCAGGTAAAATCCCAAGACTACCCTCTACTTCCAAAGTTTTTCCATGTGTTATAAAAGAGTCATCATACTCAAAACTTTCGATTCGCACGTCGGCTATCCCTTCTTCTTGGAGGAAAAGAGCCAATACCTCACCCACTCCACCCATTTTAGAAGAGTCGCTAAAAATAAACCATTTTTTATATCTTTTTGCACACTCTTTTAGGCTATCCCTATCAAGCGGTTTTAAAAACCTAAGATCCAAAAGTCCGGGCCGCACACCCTCTTTTTTTAAAAAATCAGACGTTTTATACGCCCTTCCGACTCCGTTGCCATAGCCAACAAATAATAGTTCGCAGTTGCCGTCTTCTAGTAGCTCCGCTTTTTTATTCTCAAAGCCGTCGCAACCAAAATCGGCATCCAGCAAAAAAGCGCCTCTTGGATATCTAAACGCACAAGGCTTATTGAGATTATAGGCATAATCCATAGCGCTTCTTAAAGTTTTTTCATCCCTTGGGGCAAAAAGTTCCATATTAGGTACGCTTCTAAGATATGATATATCAAACGCTCCTTGATGCGTCTCGCCGTCTTCCCCGACAATTCCGGCTCTATCTATGGCAAAAACCACCGGTAAATTTTGAAGGGCTACGTCATGCACGATTTGGTCGTATGCTCTTTGCAGGAACGTTGAATATATCGCTACAAAAGGCTTAAACCCCTCTTTTGCCATAGCGGCCATAGATGTAACCGCATGCTGTTCGCATATCGCCACATCCCAAAATCTATTTGGATATCTTTCAAGTAGCGTATTAAGTCCCGTTCCGCTCGGCATTGCGGCTGTGACACCTACTACTTTTTCATCTTTTGCGGCAAGCTCCAAAAGCTTTTCGCTAAATATCGCAGTAGCGCTTCTCGCTTTTGATTTGGATAGTTCGCCCTTATCTTTGTCAAAAGGCCCGACCCCATGCCAATGCTCATGCTTGCCTTCGGCCGGCGCATACCCTTTGCCTTTGATCGTTTGTACATGAACTATTACTGGTTTTTTCATCGATTTTGCTATCGTAAACAACTCTATCAACTCTTTTAAATCATGCCCATCCGCAGGCCCTATATAATCAAGTCCAAGCTCTTCAAATAGTATGCCAGGCGTTATGAGTTTAAACCCTCTCTCAAAACGCCTCATTACATAATCAACGGATGACGGCAAAGACTCCAAAACGCCTTCAACTTTTCTCTTAAAACCCTGATATGTTTTCGAAGAGAGAGCTTTGCTGAGATATGTACTTATAGCGCCGATAGGCTTTGCTATACTCATCTCGTTGTCGTTTAGTATTATTACCATCGGATATTTATGGTGACCAAGCTCGTTAAGAGCCTCATATACCATCCCGGCCGTCATGGAACCGTCCCCGATAAGCACAACCGGAACCCTCTCTTCGCCTTTTAGAGATATGGCTTTTGCAGCGCCTACCGCCGCAGATATAGAGGTGGAGCTATGCCCGGCTACGAAATAATCAAACTTAGACTCGCTCGGTTTTGTAAACCCGCATACGCCGCCAAATTGCCTAAGAGTTGAGAACTCATCCCATCTGCCGGTCAGCAGCTTGTGTGCGTAAGCTTGATGGCTAACGTCAAAAATAAAAGGGTCTTTTGAAACATCAAACACATAATGCATAGCCGTTATAATCTCTACCGCACCGAGCGAACTTGTAAGATGTCCACCGTTTAGACTTACAACCTCCAAAATCCGTTCCCTGATTTTTCCAGCAAGCTCTTCTAGCTTTGCAATATCCATATTTTTTATATCAAGCATTGTCGCCAAGCAAATCCTCTTTAACTTTTAGAAATCTAGAATTTATGTTACCGTCCAAATTACCTATATCGCTAAGAACGACGACGCCGCCTCTTTGTATTGCATCATCCTCTTCTATAACTATTTTTGTTTCGCTCTCTAGAGCGCGCCTTAGATATTCCGCATCCAGCTTATTGACTTTAACTTTGATTTTTGAAGCATCCTTTAGCTTTCCAAGAAGCTCTTTTGCAAGAGAGAGGGCAACTTTCGAGGAGTTTTCGCTAACCTCTTTTTTTATAACTTGTTCAGCTATCGAAACCGCTGTTTTTGCTAGCTCTGATTCAATCTCAGAGAGTTTACTCGCAAAACTACCACTAACCTCTTCAAGTTTTTTTACAGATGATAGAAGAAGTCTCTCATTATTTTCATATTTTTCTTTATATGAAGCATCTAGCTCTCTTGCAGCGGCGCCAAAACCGTCGTCATAAGCTCTCTTTTTCTCCTCTTCGAGCCTGGCGTTAAAATCAGCCTGCTGCCTCTCCATCTGCATCTCCATCTTTATAAGACTAGAGGAGAGCTCGTCTATTTTCTTGAGTAGAGTCTCGACATGTATAGAGCTTATAGACTCTTGTGCGGCCGGCTGCTCGTCACACTGTTGCATTATCTGCGGCGCATAAGGTTCAGGCTGTTTTTGTTTTTTTGATATAGAGTGCTCAAATATTGCCTCGTCACCTTCAAACGCTTTATATTGATACTTATTGATCGAATATTTGCTTAAGGTTTTACCCTGAATTACCTTCTCGGCCAAATTACACCACCGTCTCTTCGGCTTCGCCTAGCTGAATTACGCCTTGTTCTACAAGCTTTTGCACAGTCTCGACAACTCTTCTTTGAGCGCCTTCTACCTCTTTTAGTTTGACTGCGCCAAGGAATTGGAGCTCTTCTAGTAGCGCTTCCGCAGCTTTTTTAGACATATTTGTAATAACCTTCTCTTTCATCTCTTCAGATGCAGTCTTAAGCGCAAGCACAAGATCTTTTTTGTCGACGGACTTGAGAATTTCTTGAATAGCTTTGGAGTCGAGCTTTGATATATCTTCAAACGTAAACATCATATCTTTGATTGCGTTCGCAAGCGCTTCATCCGCTTGTTCAATATAAGATATGGTGGCTTTCGCATTCTTTTGGGATAGCCTGTTGAATATATCCGCAACCGCTCTCGGTCCGCCAACCTCGACTTTGTAAGACGTAAGGCTTTCGAGCTTGTTTTCCAAAATAGCAGAAACTCTTTTGATAATGGTCGGGGATATATCGCCTAGATTTGCCATTCTCATTGCAACCTCGGCTCTAAGGTCGTCCGGGAAGCGGCTAAGCGTCTCGGCAGCCCCTGTAGCATCCATGTGAGCCAAAATAAGAGCAATTGTCTGAGGGTGTTCATTTATGATAAAGTCCGCAAGCTGTTGCGGCTTGATTTTTGACAAAAACGCAAAATTTTGACCGGTCTGCAAGCTTTTTGCAAGCTTATCGAGAACTTTTTTGGCCTCTTCTGGTCCAAGCGCCTTAAATAGTATCTCTTTGGCATATTCCATACCGCCGGATGAAATATACTGATTTGACTGCATAATAGCGTGAAACTCTTCGAGTATCACAGTCGCAACCTGCTTATCTACCGTCGAGCTTCTAGCTATGTATTTGGATATTTGGGTGATCGAGTCTATACTCATATGCGAAAAGAGCTGCGCAGTTAAGTCTTCACCCAGAAGATTTAGGAAGATCGCAACTTTTTCAGACATCGAAAGTTCGTCATACTGACTCTGAAGTTGAGGAGGTAGGTTCATTAGATTTCCTTCTTCATGGCAGACATGCCAGCTTGAGCAGTCGTTTCGTCAGCGATGAGCGACTCGAGTAGACTTGCCAAATCTTCAGTGTGTTCTTCGGCTGCACTTTTTATTTTTTCAAGTAGCACTTCGTATTTTAGAGACTCTTCGTTTAGAGAGCCGGATATGCCCAGTTGCTGCTCGACTCTTTTTCTCATCTCCGCAAGCTTGCCGTGAGTATCTTCGAGCTCCTCTTCGTCAAAAACAAACTCTTTTGGCTTTTGAGCAGCATCCTCTATAGGAATCTCCATCATTCTCTGGGCAAACGGAGCTATAACTTTATTGTAGAGCACAAACAGTATGGCGGCAGCAGCAATATATTTTAGCGCCTCTACCGCAGGACCAATTATAAACCCGTACTCTTGCAATGCAGCTTTGACACCGGTAGGCTTGCCCGTAAGGCCGGTATTAAATCTAAAGTTGGAGACGCTAACCTCATCTCCTCTTTTTTGGTCAAATCCGACCGCTTGCTTCACAAGTGCGTTTATTTTTTCTAGTTCGGCATTATCAAGCGGGGTATATTTTAGCTCTCCCCCTTTTTGCTCGTCCGGCGTATATTTACCGTCTACAACAACCGCAGCTGTAATTCTTTTGATAGCGGCATATTCACCTTTTACGTTCGAAACCGTTTTTGATATTTCATAGTTTGTCGTACCGGTAGATTTGCTGTATTTTTCAGCAGGATTGCCGCTTTCAATCCCTTGCACTGGTCCTATGTTGCTGACCGCACCTGGAACTCCGCCGATTTCAGGTTGTTTAAACCCTTCTCTTTTTTCTTCCGAAGTTTGCTCGCTCCTAACAACGCTATTTGGATCAAAGCTCTCCGATGTTGTCTCTTTTTTTGAGAAGTCAAACTCGACGGTTACTTTTGCCACAACTCTATCGCTGCCACCAACAACAGGAGAGAGCATATTTGTAATTTTTTCTTCATAGATTTTTTCAAAATCTTTTTTATATTTCATCTGTTGTTTTGCAGCTTCTCCGGCAACCGTATCCTCATCGTCGCTTCCGAGAAGGTCGCCGTTTTCGTTTACGATTTTTACGTTTTCGGGAGTTAACTTTGTTACGCCGGCTGCAACAAGATTTTTAATGCCCATAATCTGTTTTGGAGTCAAAACCATATTTGGTTTTAGAGTAATTACGACCGATGCCGTAGGAAGCGTGTCCTTTTCGGCAAAAACAGACTCTTTGGGCTTGGCTATATGTACAACCGCTTTTGATACCGCATTGATACTCTCGATAGTCTTTGAAAGTTCGCCCTCCAGCGCTCTATTGTATTTTACTTGTTGGTCAAAATCGGTAGCGCCAAACTCCTGCTTGTCAAACAGCTCAAAACCGACTCTGGAATCTTTGGGCAAACCCATAGCCGCCACGTCTAGACGAAGCTTGTTTACCTTGTCCTCAGGAACCTCTATAACGCCGTCTCTTGGGATTTTATACGGAACTTTTTGCTTATCGAGCTCCGCTACTATAAGACCCGCATCTTTCGGATTGATGCCCTCGAACATTACCTTATAGCCGTCGTCCGATTTTTTCGGACCTGTGTTAAAAATAACCAAAAACGCCACAAGCGCCACTACAGCCACAAGCGTAGATACGATTACTACCTTTTGCTTCGTATTTAGCTTTTTTAGAAGCTCGCTAAGCTGGGCTATAAGGGCTTGTATGTCCATCTGTTAGCACTGAACCTTTTTAAATTCTTCGAAAAATCTATCGTTTTGAGTACTACTGCCTATCGTAATCCTAATACCGTTTAATGCATAGCTAGTCAAATCCCTGACTATTATCCCTTTTTTTAGAAGCGCATCCGCAACCTCTTTTGAGGATTTGTCTTTGAAAAAATAGGTTATAAAGTTTGTATAGCTATCTATAGTCTCAATCCCGTTCTCTATTGCAAACTCTTCGTATCTTTTCATCTCTTCGAAGTTTTGCTCTACGCTATTTCGGACAAACTCTTCGTCTTTTAGCGCAGCCAGCGCAGCTAAGGCGGATAGGTTTGCCACGTTAAACGGAGGTCTCACCTTATAAAAAGCTTTTATTACGCTCTCCTCGCCTATTCCGTACCCGACCCTCATGCCTCCAAGTCCGTATGCCTTAGAGAAAGTGCCTAGATATACAGCATTTGGAAACTTTGAGATAAGCTCTCTAGGCTCTATTAGCACATCCTTGTTTTTATATGCGGCATACTCCATGTACGCACAATCCACGATAGCCAGCGTATCTTTATCCAGATGCGACAAAATATCGTAAACTTCGGCTCTTGTCATACACTCTCCGAGCGGATTATTCGGCACACATATAAACACTATAGCGGGCTTCAATTTATCATAAGTTGTTTTAAATTGTTGCGCATTGTGTAAAAGCCCGTCGGTTCTTACGATCTCGGCGCCGCACACTTTTGCGTAAATCTCATACATCGCAAAAGTCACTTTATTCATCAAAACCTTGTCGCCCTCTTTGAGTTTTGCCTTCGTGGCAAACTCTAACACCTGATCGCTTCCGGCGCCCAAAATAATATTTTTCTCATCTACGTTAAACTTTGATGCAAGAGCGCCTTTTAGCTCAAAATAACTATCGTCTGGGTATAAGTACATTTTTGTAGCAAAATCTCGCACCGCCTCCACTACTTTCGGGGAAGTGCCGTTTGGATTTTCGTTGCTGGCGAGCTTTACCACATCTTTTGGTTCTACCCCAAACTCTCTAACAACAAGTTCTATCGGCTTTCCGGCCTCATAAACTTTTAGATTTTCTAGATTTTCGTTGAATTTCATCAGACACCTTTCACAAAACTTCCGAGCCACTTTATCTTATCTTCGTATCCAGAAAGCGCCTTTTTGACCTTTTCATCTCTAATATGTCCATCAAAATCTATATAAAAAATATAGCTAAACCCCTCGTCTTTTGCCGGCCTAGACTCTATTTTTGAGAGGTTGATACCTGATTTCTCGAAGCTCGACAAAAACCTAGCTAATGCGCCCGGAGTATTGTCTAGGCGCACCAATACCGAGCTTTTATCGTTTCCGCTAGGAGCGTTTTCAAAATCGCTTATTATTACAAATCTCGTTTCATTGTAGCCGTTGTCTTCGATATGCTCATACATGACCGGTAGATTGTAAAGCTTTGCGGCAATATGCGAGCAGATCGCCGCACTCGTCTCGTCTTCGCTAGCCAGCTGCGCCGCTTTTGCAGTGGAGGCTATCGGTATAAGCTGTACGTTACCCAGCCCACTCTCTCGTAAGAATTCGCCACATTGACCAAACGCCACATCTTTTGAATATATCTTTTTTATATGTGACATATGAGCCGCTCTAGTGGCTAGAGAATGACTAATTTTCATTGACATTTCGGCTACTATCTTAAGATGGCTGCGACCGAGCAGGTCTATAGACTCTCCGACGATTCCCTCGATATTGTTCTCTATCGGTATTACGCCGTATTTCGCTTTTTTACTCTCTACTGCGCGAAAAACCGAAGCTATCGTAGACATAGGCAGATATTCGGATATTTGACCAAATCTGCTCTCGGCAGCCTGATGGGTAAACGTCCCCTCGGGCCCGAGATATGCTACCGTCTCAGGTTTTTCTATATTGCGAGAAACGGCAAAAATCTCTAGAAATATTGCCTCTATCGCCTCGGCGCTCAATGCTCCGCCGCTCTCCAAGCTCTGCTTTGAGAGTCTGGAGAGTATCTCTTTTTCTCGTTCCGGTCTATAGATGCTTTTATCTTCGCTGGCATGCTTAATCCTACCAACCTCTTTTACAAGCTCCATTCTTGCGTTTAGAAGGGAGAGTAGCTTGTCGTCTATCTCGTCTATCTTGACTCTTATCTCTTTTAGGTCGGCCACCACTATATCCTTATATCAGCTATGCTGGAATAAACCGCATCGGGCTGTTCGTCATCTTTTAAAAAAGGGAGTATCTGTTCTTTTTTATCATATTTGCCGCTAAGCACCAAGACCGTTTTCATACCCATCTTCTTTGCCCCGATAAGATCGCCTATCGCATCATCGCTAATCACGGTAACTGCGCTTTTATCTTTTGAACCGAGCATCGAAAGAGCCTTTTTGTAAAAGTCGCAGCTCGGCTTGCCGACCGTCTTCGCTTTTACTCCGGTGGCAAACTCTAAAGCTTTGGCGATAGCGCCGAGCCCTGGATATTTTCTGCCGTTTTTGGCGTATATGGCGGTAGCGTGCATCGCTATAAGCTTGGCTCCACCCTGTATAGTTTCAACAGCGGTAGCCATGTCGTCATAGCTTAGGTTTTCCTTTAGAGATATTACCAAAAAATCCGGTTTTTCGCTAAAAGCGTACCCTTGGCTTTTGAGAGCTTCGACAAAGTTATCGCTGCCTATCGCCGCTATCGTTTTACTGCCGACATAGCTTTTTAGGCACATAAGCGGATCGATATACGCATCGTCGCTAAAAGAAAAACCAAGCCCTCTTAGATAGCTTTTAAACTCGTCGGACGGGAGTTTGGTATTGTTCGTTATTAAAACATACGGGATTTTTTTGCTGTTTAGAGAATCTATAAACTCTATCGCCCCTTTGATCGGCTCTCTTTTTTTATCATCAATCAGCGTTCCTTGAATATCGACCAGATACAACTTCTAACTACTTCCTTATTTCAAAAAATCTTTTTCCAGAGCGATTAGATTTTCGAAGCTCTCTCTTTGCCTAATCATCCTATCTTCTCCGCCTTCGACCGCCACTTCCGCAGCTCTAGGTCTGGTGTTGTAGTTTGAACTCATAGAAAAACCGTACGAGCCAGCACTCTTAATTACGACCAAATCACCGTGTGCAGTCTCGGCAAGCTCTTCGTCTTTTGCAAAAAAGTCGCCGCTCTCGCATATAGGACCCACTATATCCGCTTTGGATTTAACGCTCTCTTTGCCTACAACCTCTACACCGTGAAACGCTTCGTAAAGCGTAGGTCTTATAAGATCATTCATAGCGCCGTCTACGATTACAAATCTTTTGGTCTTGCTCGTTTTTTCATATAGTACTTTTGTCAGGAAGTATCCGCCGTTTGCGGTCATAAACCTACCAGGCTCACATACGATAGTGACATCCGTACCGCTAAGAGTAGAGAGTATCGCCTGCGCATAATCATAAGGCACTATAGTCTCTTCGTTATCGTATATTACACCCAGCCCGCCGCCGACATCGAAAAATTTTATATCTATTTTAAGAGCCAAAAGCGCTTTTAAAAGCTCGGAAACTTTTTGCGCCGCTTCATATATAGGTTCAAGCTCCGTTAGCTGGCTACCTATGTGAAAATGGATGCCGACCGGCTCCAAATGCGTGCTTTTGCCTGCATACGCATACATCTTTTTGGCTATCTCTATATCTACGCCGAATTTGTTTTCGGTCAGTCCCGTAGAGATATAAGGGTGGGTTCTAGGATCGATGTCCGGATTTACGCGAACGCTAATTCTGGCTTTCTTATCCATCTTTCTGGCTATCTCTTCGACGCGCAGCATCTCCGCTTCGCTTTCAAGATTCAAAAATAGAATATCCTCTTTTAACGCCTCTTCTATCTCATCGTCCCTTTTGCCCACACCCGAGAAAATGATCTTATACTTTGGAACACCGGCCATAAGGGCACGCCTCACTTCGCCTATTGATACACAATCGGCTCCTGCGCCGAGATTTGCAAACAGTTTTATTACGCTCAGATTGGAGTTTGCTTTTACTGCGTAGCAGATAAGCGACTTCCTGCCGGAAAACGCCTCTTTTAGCTCTTCATATCTGGATTTGAAGTGATCAAAATCGTATACATATAGCGGAGTACCGTACTTTGCGGCAAGTGATGAAAAATCCATAAAAATCCTCATTTTTCTTAAAAAAATTACGAAATTATTGCGAAAAAGCGTTTAAACGCTTAGAATTTCGGCTCTTCCATAGAGCCCTCCTTGTTTCTTTTTAGCGTGTCGTAAATTTTTAAAAGAGAGATAAACAGAGCCGTAACCGCAGGTCCTAATATTATCCCCCAAAACCCGTACGTCGAGATGCCCGCAAGAATAGCAAAAAATATCAGAAGCGAATTTATTTTTGTTTGCGTCCGCACGAGATATTTACTAATGAAATCGATAATCACTGGTTTTACAAAAGTATCTGCGACAAGCGATATAACAATGACAGTATAGAGTGCGACTATGACGGCGTTTGCGGTATTGCCCAGAGAAAACTCGTATATGGCGACCGGAACCCACATTATAGCGCCGCCAATTACCGGAACAAGAGAGGCAAAGCTATACGCAATCCCCATAAAAAACGGATCATACCCGAGATACCACGCCACAAGAGAAAATAGCGCACCTTGGAATATCGCATTAAAAAGAGTCGAATAGAGCACGACGCTCATCGTCTGCCCCATCTCGTCGAATATCATTTGACTATCTTCGCCTTTTAGCGGCAACACTCTTTTGAAAAACAGAAGTATCTGCTTGCCGTAGAGGTTTGCAAAGAAGTAAAATACCAGAATAAGAACCATATTGGAGAAAAATCTAAGGCTTCCCTGCCCTACCCTCTCTAGCATCTCAAACCCACGGGCTATATAATCTTCGTATTTTACGTTTTGCAGATAATTTACTATCATCTCTTTGTAAGAGGTCGGGATAATCTCCAAAGATTGGACGTTTAAAACAAACAGGTTTTTGACGCGTTCAAAAAACGCCAAATCCACGTTTTGCAAAATCTCCGCTATTTTAAAAACGAAGTAGACCATCGGAATAAGCACCAAAGCGGCCAGCAAAATCGTCAAAAACAAAGAGGCTAAAAAAGAGCTGTGCAACCTAAGCGTCAACCTATAATTCGTAGCAGAAGTCGCAATGGAGAGCAGTCCGGCTATAACTATATCAAGCAAAAAAGAGTGGTAAAGCACCCCTATCCAGTAGATTGCAACAACAAAAACAATATGCAAAAAGTTAATCGGGCTTATCATCGTCTAGTCCAAGTCAAAAATATTTTGGGTCTGAATCCTAGGCAGCCCAAGCGCATCAAACGTCTTAAATGTCGCCATCCTACCTCTTGCCGTCCTCTCCAAAAAGCCGTTTGCGAGAAGATAGGGCTCGTATACATCTTCTATCGTATCGCTATCCTCGCTAAGAGCCGCAGATAACGTATTTAGACCCAGCGGTTTACCGCCAGACTCGACCAGTAAAGATAGAAGCTTTAAGTCCATCTCGTCAAAACCATATTCGTTTATTCCAAGCTCGTTGAGAGCCTCTTTGGCGGTCTCAAAAACTATTTTTTCTTCATTTTTGTAATCCGAAAAATCCCGCACTCTTTTAAGTAGCCTCAGCGCAATCCTAGGAGTTCCACGGGAGCGCAAAGCTATCTCATTGGCGGCCTTGTCATCACACTCTTTGCCAAGTTTTATTCCGGCGTTTTGCACTATTTTTGCAAGCTCGCTAGGCTCATAAAACTGCATACGAAAGTGCATTCCAAACCTATCTCTTAGTGGAGAACTTAGCATTCCCGCCCTTGTCGTGGCTCCTATTAGCGTAAATCTAGGGATATCTATTTTTACAGTCTGTGCAGCAGGTCCGCTCCCTATTACGATATCAAGGCGAAAGTCCTCCATCGCCGAGTAGAGCACCTCTTCGATAGCGCTTGAGAGCCTATGTATCTCATCGATAAATAGCACATCTCCTTCGCTTAGGTTGGTAAGTATGGCGGCAAGGTCTCCGCTTTTTTCTATCATCGGCCCGGCCGTAACCTTTAGGTTTGCACCCATACGGGAGCTTATAAGCGAAGCCATCGTCGTCTTGCCAAGTCCTGGAGGGCCGAAAAAGAGTATGTGGTCAAGCGGTTCGGAGCGTTTTTTTGCGGCTTCTATCGAGATATTTAGGACTTTTTTTATTTTCTCCTGTCCTATGTATTCGTCCCACGCCGAAGGCCTGAGGCTTTTTTCGATTTCGTTTTCAAATTCGAATTTTTCTACTTCGACAATTCTTTGCACGTTTTAATAACTCTCTTTTTCGCTTGGAAAACTGCCGCTTTTTACGTCGTTTGCGAATTTCTCAAAGGCGCCCTTTGCAAGCGCTGCCCCGTTCATATATTTTCGCACGAACTTAGGAGTAAACTCCTCAAAAAACCCTAGCATATCCGACCAGACAAGCACTTGTGCGTCACAATCTATGCCAGAGCCTATACCTATCGTCGGAATTTTCAGCGCTGCGGTTATCTCTCTTGCGACTTCAGCCTTTATGCCCTCTAGCACGACGGCCAAGGCTCCTGCCTCTTCAACGGCCTTTGCGTCAGCAAAAAGCTTTTTTATCTCATCATCGTTTCTGCCTTTTATTTTGTAACCACCCTCTATTCTGACCGACTGCGGCGTTAGGCCTATATGTCCGATCACGGCGACTTTGTTTTTTGTAAGATGTTCGATAATTTCAGCTTTTTCCTCGCCGCCCTCGAGTTTGACGGCAAAGGCCTTCGTATCCCTATACACTCTCACCGCATTTTTGAGAGCGCTCTCCTTATCCGTCTCGCTTCCAAAAGGCATATCGAATATTATCTTGGCGTCAGGCGCACCTCTTCCGACGGCCTTGGTATGATATATCATCTCATCCATGCCGATGAAAAGCGTATCCGCATGCCCTCCAAAACTCATAGCTAGGCTATCGCCCACCAGTATCATATCCGCATAAGGGGCGATGAGCCTCGCAAACAGCGCATCATAAGCCGTAATAACGGTGGATTTTTTGCCTTTTTGTAGTATCAAGGTTCTGTCCCAATTCAAGCTTTTATTGTTAACTGACCTTACGCACCCAAAAGTGCGTAAAACCTCTATTCTACCGCATTAGCGGCTAGCTAGAGCCGCCCACACCGATAGGTGATGGGACCCGGCAAGGTTTGCAAATACGGGATTTGCTCGTGTTTGTGCGTAGCATCAGTTGCTAATTTTACCGTAAAAATAGCTATGTTTCAAAATTTTAGTTTTTTGATACAATTGAGTGCCCCATCCCACTCTTGGCATACCACC
>JAEMQC010000018.1 GCA_022758985.1 Campylobacteraceae bacterium | reverse complement strand
TTGCAAGACGAGGTTAAAAAAGCGGGTTTTGAAAGAGTAGTACTCGGTCTTTCCGGCGGCGTGGACTCTGCCGTGGTGGCCGTGCTGTGCAAAAAGGCTTTCGGTCCAAAGATGCTGGCTGTTATGATGCCTAGCGATACGACAAACCCCGTACATATGAGCCATGCTTTGGGGTTATGCGAAAAATTCGACATCGAGGCGGAGCATGTATCTATCAAAAATATGCTGCACGCTTATCCTTTGGAGCTTAAAACTAAGCTGCGAAAAGGAAATCTAGCCGCAAGATTTAGAATGGCTGTGCTATATGACATATCGGCCAGAGATAGGGCGATAGTGGTGGGCACCAGCAACAAAAGCGAGATATTGCTCGGTTACGGCACGATGTACGGCGATACGGCGTGTGGGATAAATCCGATAGGTTCTTTGTATAAAACGCAGATATTCGGTCTTGCTAAGCATATAGGCGTAACGGATGAGATAATAAAGAAGGCTCCAAGCGCAGACCTTTGGGAGGGGCAAAGCGACGAAGAGGAGCTAGGGTTTAAATACAAGGACCTTGACGCTGCAATGCATGATATTTTCGATCTTGGAATGTCAAAAGAGGAGGCGGCGGCAAAAGGCCATAACGCAGGAATGATAGAGTTTATTATGGCTAGATATGAGGCCAATCTATTTAAAACAAGACCGCCAAAAATAGCAGAGCTGTAGTGATTCATAAAATAGAGGATATGTTCTTTCGCTTTGATAAGCTTTGGCATATTCTGCTTTCGTTACTGCTTTTGCCTTTGAGTTTTATATATTGCGCCATAGGGATTTTCAGAAAACTGTTAAGCGCTCCGGAAGATATGAAAATTCCTATAATATCGGTCGGCAATCTGACCGTTGGAGGAAGCGGCAAAACACCCTTTGTGATAGAGCTGTGTAAACTACTAGACTCCCCTTGCGTAGTTAGCAGGGGATACGGCAGGCGCTCAAAAGGAGTCGTCGTCGTAAGCAGAGATGGAGCGATACTGTGCGGTGTTAAAGAGAGCGGTGATGAAGCTATGCTGATAGCCAAAAAAGCAGGCAATGCAACGGTCATAGTATGCGAAGATAGGAAAAAAGCTATTCTAAAAGCCAAGGAGCTAGGATGTAAATCTATTGTGCTTGACGATGGATTTGGTAGGTTTGAAATCGAAAAGTTCGATATTCTATTGTTTCCGTCCACTCCTTTTAAAAATATTTTTTGTCTTCCGTCCGGTCCGTTTAGGTACCCGCTTTTTTTTGAAAAATTCGGCGATATAGTCGGCGTTGACGGCGTAGATTTCAAAAGAAATACGACTATTTGTGATAATAATGGCGAATTCGTGCTTATCACGGCGATTGCGAATCCACAGAGACTTGATCGCTTTTTGCCAAGCGGCGTTGTGGCGAAATATTATTTTGCGGATCACCACTATTTTTCAAAAAGCGAAATAGCAAATATTATGTCTAAATATCCTGAGAAGATGCTCCTATGTACCCAAAAAGACGGCGTTAAGCTGGATGAGCTGGGCGTAGAATATGTTGCGCTGGAGCTAACTCTATCTTTTGATACGGATTTTTTAGCGTTTTTGGGCGCCAAGCTATCGGATAAGTTTGGGTTTAATCTTTTGAAAAATCAAACAACTTAGTGTAAAATCGTAATAAATAGCGAATGCTTTAGTCGCATAAACCAAAAATAGAGGTATAAATGAGCTTAAAAGAAGATGCTCTGGCTATAAAACAAGAGATAGATAACGAAGAGAAGTTTTTAACCGCTTTTGTTAAAACCGAAAAATTTATAAAAAAATATAAGATAGTAATCATAGGGACTCTTTCGGCGGTCCTACTTGGATATGTAGGATACAAGGGGTATGGATATTACAATGAAAGCAGAATTGCGGCTGCTAATGACGCATATTCAAAGCTTATAAAAAATCCAAACGATAAAGAAGCCCTTGCCGTGTTAAAAGAAAAGAGCAAGCCGCTTTTTGATGCATATACCTTACAGACGGCCATCAAAAACAAAGACCTAAAAGGCTTAAATGCTGCAACGGCGTCACAAAATAAAATCATATCGGACATAGCAGCTTATGAACTTGCGGTCTCTTCCGGTGATGCCGACAAGCTTGCCGCTTATGCGACCAATAAGGATGCATTTTATAAAGATTTAGCCCTTTTTGTTTTGGCAAACAAATATATTGAAAAAAGCGAATATAAAAAAGCAAGAGAAACACTCGCAAAAATCAGCGCATCATCCGAAATCAAAGAGTACGCAAGCTACCTAAACCACTCCATTATAACGTTTAAATAAGAATGTTTGAGAGCGCTTTTATACAAAATAGCTTTTTAGCGCTTGTTCTTGGTTTTGTTATCGGCATCCAAAGAGAGATGCGTACGCATTATAACAATTACAAGGAGTTTGGCGGCAGTAGGACGTTTGCCATTATCTCCTTCATAGGGTATTTATCCGCTTTTATTTCCGGTTTTAGTCAATTTTTTATGATTGCGGCTTTCCTGGCTACAGGACTTATCGTAATCGCTTCGAATGTAATTAGTCAGATAAATGAGAAGCAAAGAGGCATGACTACCGAGTTTTCGGCGCTAACTGCATTTTTGATAGGTGCGCTTCTTAATTTTATGGAGCATAAATACGTCATCTTCTGTGCGGTTGTTTTGCTTCTTATTCTAAATCTAAAAGATAAAATTCAGGAGCTTGAAAAGTATATTGGCAAGGACGATCTTAACGCAGCCGTGCTCTTCCTTGCCATGACATTTGTAGTTTTGCCAGTATTGCCGGATAAGACGATAGATGATTTTGGGCTTTTCAATCCTTATAATGTCTGGTTAATGGTCGTACTTATAGCCGGTATCTCTTTTGCCGGCTATATTACAGTTAGAATATTCGGCTCCGGCAAGGGCATCGTCTTAACCGGTCTTCTTGGCGGTCTTGTCTCTTCTACGGTCGTTACTATATCCCTATCAAGAAAGGCTGCTGCAAATAACGAAATATCTCAAAAGGCCGCTGTTGGCATTATGTTGGCCTCTACGATTATGCTTGTTCGTGCGACTTTGATTATCTCAATTTTCAATAGAGCGCTTTTAGACAGTCTGTTTCTGGCGTTTGCCGTAGCTTTTGTCATCTCTCTGGGTGTTGTCGCATTTTTTTATCTTAGAAGTAAACAAGAAGAGTTTAAAACGATGGAGATCGAGTATAAAAACCCGTTTGATCTCAAAGAAGCGCTAATTCTGGGTCTTTTTTTTGGGCTTGTTATAGCTCTTGTAAAGTTGGCAAAAGAGTATGTTGGTGATAGCGGTGTATATGTTGTCAGTTTCGTATCCGGTATTTCTGATGTGGATGCCATTATTTTGTCGTTGTCGGATATTGCCGGTAGAGATATAGATATAAGGGTTGCCAGTATAGGCATAGCTGCAGCTGTCATAACAAATAACGTGACAAAGTTTTTGATAGCTTACTCTATCGGAACAAGAGGGCTTGCAAAAACCGTAGGTTTTTACTATCTTTTTGTATGCTCTGCGCTTACTGTACTGGTTTTATAGAGTGTGAGTGAAGTAATTATTGTGTAAAATTGGATAGATTCAAGCAAATGGAGATATATATATGAAAAAAACCCATCTCGCCATTCTCGGCTTACTTGTAGCCGTAATTTTTGGAGGATGTTCTTCAAAAAGCTATTTTGAGCCAAAAAAGATCGACGGGAAGGTTGATTTTGATTCAAAAATTAGCTCCAAATTGGTATCCGTAAACTCACAAGGCGCAACTCTCGAAAATGGGCAGTTTGTTACAAAAGCTGGTATCGGCGGCTTCAATCTTCCTAAAGGATATGAGTTTCTTTCAAAAACAGACAAATTCGTGACTGCCGGAAATGATCTCGGAGATGTCGCAGTATTTGACGAAACAGGCAAAGAGCTCTATAAACATAATTTTGATAGCAAAGTTGCTACGGCTAGCGCCAAAGACGGTATTTTGGCGCTTATAACATCCGATAACACATCTGTTTTATTCGACCTTAAAGAAGCAAAAATGCTCTTCAAGCAAAAAAACGATTCATCGTATGCGGTAAACGCCAAGATTGCAGCGCCTTATTTTCTTAACGAACTTGTGATCTTTCCTACGCTTGACGGAAAGCTGCTCGTCGTGGACGTAAACGATAAAAAAGTAGTAAAAGACGTTGTTATCAGCAGCGAGAAAAACTTTAACAACGTTATATTTTTTGACGTTATAGACAATAGACTGGTAGCCGCTACGCCTACAAAAGTAATCTCTATAAATCCTAAGTTTGCAAACTTTTTGGATGCCGATGTTGTGGATATTATATTTATAAAAGACGGTGTGTATGTATTTACAAAAGACGGCAGAATAATACTGACAGACCCAGATCTAAGAGTACTGAAAGAGAAAAAGTTTCCGTTTGCTAGATTTGTTGGCGTAATATATGGCAAATATATCTACGCCGTTGAAAAAGAAGGCTATCTAATAGCTACGGATATTAATTTAGCTTCGTCTCATGTGTTTAAGTTTTCCGCTCCTTTTTATGGAATGTCGAGCGAATTTGATGGTTTCTTGTTTACGAGTGGGGACTCTATATTTTACGACAACAAGCAGTTTAAACTGGCAAAATAGTGAAAAGCCAGGAGCTTGAGGCTTTTTTAGAGTATATAGCTGTTATTAAGGCTCTCAGTAAAAATACGCTTTTGGCGTACGAGAACGATCTTGTAGAGTTTGAGACGTTTATTAAAAAGCCTTGTATAGAGGCAGAGAGTGAGGACGTACTCTCTTTTTTGTCTAGTTTTGAGAATGGGTTTACGTTAAATAGAAAATTATCCTCCATAAACTCTTTTTTTGATTTTTGTTTTTCGCAGGACTGGGTAAGCGACAAGCCTCTCTTGAAGCACTCGAAGCTTCCCCGTTCGTTGCCGAAGTTTTTGGAATATGAGTTTATTTTGGACTCGCTCGCAAAAATAGACAAAAAAACATGGCTCGGGCTAAGAGACGAAGCTTTTATTCTATTTTTGTATGCAAGCGGTTGCAGGGTTAGCGAGGCTTTATCGGTCAAATACTCTGATATAGAAGACGGATGGCTTAGGATACGCTCCGCAAAAGGCGATAAAGAGAGAATGGTTCCGCTTGCTTCAAAAGCTTTGGAGGGCATAGAGCGCTACTTGGCTGCCAGACCTTTTAAGAGTGAGTATATATGGCTCAACTATAGAGGCGAGAGACTTAGTAGGATATCCGCTTTTAAAATAACGCAGAGATATCTAGGTGCCTCACCGCATACGCTAAGACACTCTTTTGCTTCGTCGTTGATTGTAGGTGGGGCTGATTTAGTGATAGTTCAAGAGCTTTTAGGGCACTCATCGATAAATACGACACAAATATATACGCACATAAAAAAACAAAATTTGCGGGATACGATTCTTGATTACCATCCGCTCAAGAGTGAGATAAAGATATGATTTTATGCGATATCGGAAATAGCTTTTATCATTTTTACAAAGAAGGCAAGGTTTGGAAAGAGCCCGTAGGCGGTATGCCGTCCTTAGTTGACAATGAACGGATTTTTACGGTTAGCGTAAACGCTGATGCGCTTGATAGGCTATCAAGAAAATACGACGTCGTAGATTTGTCCAACGAACTGCCTTTTGATACCGAATATATTGGACTGGGCGCAGACAGGGCCTTTGCTTGCTACGCCGCAAATGACGGCGTCGTTGTCGATGCAGGCAGCGCTATAACCGTAGATATTATGCAAGAGGGGCTACATTTGGGTGGATTTATATTGCCCGGTATATCTACATTTGTTGAGTCTTACGCTAAAATTTCAAAAAGACTGGACGTAGGGTTTAATATGAGCGTCAATCTAGATGCTCTACCGCAGAATACAAAAGATGCGATAAGCTACGGCGCTATGATAGCTATTGTCGGAGCCATAAAAGAGGCGTCCAGAAATAAATTCATATATTTTACGGGTGGGGACGGCAAGTTTTTGTCTAGATTTTTTGAAAATAGATCGGCCGTCGACGATACGCTGATTTTTAAAGGAATGATGAAGTTGATTAGAGAGAGGGAGTTTGTATGTTGACGATCGCATTGCCAAAAGGCAGAATAGCTGATGAAACGCTGGCTTTGTTTTCAAAAATATTTAATAGCGATTTTAAATTCGAAGATAGAAAGCTGATACTGGAAAAAGACGGTTTTAGATTTTTGCTTGTAAGAAACCAGGATGTTCCGACATATGTTTATTACGGTTCGTGCGATCTCGGCGTGGTGGGTTTTGATGTGCTTGAAGAGAAAGGTCTCGATTTGGCTCAACTGCTTGACCTGGGGCTTGGAAAGTGCAAGGTTGTCGTGGGTATGAAAAATACGGAAAAACTAGATTATACAAAGCATAAAATAAGCATAGCGACAAAAATGGAGAATATTACAAAAAACTTCTTCGCAAAAAAAGCTATGGCCGTAGAGGTTATCAAGCTTTACGGCTCGATAGAGCTTGCTCCGCTGGTCGGTCTTGCCGATGCAATAGTTGATATCGTCGAGACGGGCGCTACGATGAAGCAAAACGGACTGCATGAGGTAGAAACTATTATGACCTCATCCGCTAGGCTTGTCGCCAACAAAAACAGCTTCGTTACTAGAAAAAAAGATATTTTGAAACTTACGGAACTTATCGAAAATGAAATCAAACGGGCTTGAGCTCTATGCAGCAATCGAGGATATGCTTGATTTCTCAGAGGCAATAGATACATTATACTCCGCTCATAGAAAGATGTTGAGAAAACTAGATGTAAAAGCTGTTTTAGACATAGGATGTGGAAGCGGAGCATTTGGCATGTCGCTAGTGGATGACGGCTATGATGTGTTTGGTATAGACGTTAGCGAGAAGATGGTTGAGAATTCGAAAAAAGCCGGACTAAAAGCAGAGCATATAAATCTATGTGAGCTTAGCGGCAGTTATGATGCGGCTACTGCGGTATTCGATGTTTTAAACTATATGGACGAGAATGAGTTATCTAAATTCTTTGGTTGCGTACGAAATGTTCTAAAAAAAGACGGTTATTTTTTGGCCGACGTAAATAGTTTTTACGGATTTGACGAAGTTGCGCAAGGCGTCATAGCTATAGAAAAAGAAGATAGATATGCCGTACTGGAAGCCGAATTTGACGGCAAAGAGCTAATAACGGATATGAAGCTTTTTACAAGAGAAAATTCCGGGCTCTACAAGAGAGAAGAGGGTAGTATAATTCAGTACTATCACGATAAAAAAAGCATGCAAAAACTATCTGGAATGAAAATTGTGGAGATGGTGGAAATCGGGCTCTACGGAGAGAAGCCCGATAAATATTTGTACGTCTTTAAGAACGCTTAGTCTTGCAATGAACCGACTACAGGGTTTTTTCTGTCTACAATATAAGGGATAAGCGCCATGTGTCTTGCTCTTTTGATTGCTAGACCTACCATGTCTTGAGCGCTTTTGCTGTTACCTGTTAGTCTTCTTGGCATAATTTTGAATCTTTCAGATAGCGTATGCTTTAGAAGTTTTACATCTTTATAATCTATAAACTCTAGTTTTAGCTCAGAGTATTTGCAATGTTTTTTTGCGTATTTTCTTTTTTCTGCCATTTTATTTTCCTTTGTTAAAACGGTATTTCATCGTCTTGAATATCTATTTCAGGAACTCTTGGAGCCTGGCTGTTCGCAGGTTTTGAGTATCCTACCTCTCTGTCTGAAAAGTCGCCCTCACCGCCGCTTTCAAATCCGCCTTCGGAAGACTTTGAGTCCAAAAATTGGAAGCTCTCCACCGATAGTACGTGCTTGCTGCGCTTCTGGCCGCTCTGGTCTACCCATTGCTCTAGTACGAGTCTTCCTTCGACTAGGACTTTTTTGCCTTTTAGCATGTATTGGTTGGCTATTTCGGCTGATTTACCGTAGATGACTATATCGATAAACATAGTCTCATCTTTTTTCTCTCCGGTATTTTTATCTTTCCAAGTTCTATTTACGGCAAGGCCCGTTTTTGCCACGGCCGAGCCGGATGGCAGATACCTTAGTTCTATCGCCCTTGTAGTATTGCCTATTAATAGAACCTTGTTAAGCATTTATTAGCCTTCTTGTTTTTTTGTTTGTTTTGCGTTAGCTTTCTCGACCATTGCATTCCAAGCTTTTACTTCGGCTTGTTTTTGGTATTTTAGCGTCATGAATTTTATAACGTCTTCCGTAATAGTATAGATTCTTTCAAGCTCAAGAACAGCTTTGCCTTCTGATTTGAAGTATGCTACATAGTAGTAGCCTCTGTCAAATTTTTGTACTTTGTATGCAAGTTTTTTGTTACCCCAATCTTCGGTAGCAACGATTTCGCCGCCTTGAGAAGTGATAACGTCTTTGATGAAGTTGATTCTTGCCTGTGTCTCTTCAGGCGTAAGAGTTGGTTTGAGAACAAACATTGTCTCATATAGGTTTTGTGCCATTAAAGCTCCTTCTGGATTTCACCCGAGGCTATAGAGCCTATAGGTAAGGATTTTGAAACGGCAATTGTACTATAAGTTATTTTGAAGTTTTATTAAATAGTGTATCAGTATAGCTTTTTTGTCGGAATTTTTAGATAATTTTAGACTCAGGTCTGCCTCGAGCAGAATTTCTAGCATCTTTACGTAGTTTTTGTATCCTATTTTTATGGCTTTTGCGGCTTTTGCTTTTGCGACGAAATCAGGAAGCGGTTTGCCCGTTATTTTTCTTGCATCTATGGCGCCATAGGCTTTTGAGTACAGCAAGAACAAAAAAAGTTCTTGTAGATAGTATTCGAAAAACAATACTATCCTAACTTCGTCAAACTCTGCCTTTTCAAGTATTCTAAATAGCTGCTTGTAAAAATCTTTTTTTTCCAGTACGGCTTCAAAAAATTTTTCCAGCACCATATCGTCAGACTCTTCGACGAGCGCTTTCACATCCCTTTTGGTAACCTCTGAGGTTATGGTCAAAAATTTTTCAAGCTCCTTGACGGCAGCTTCGAGATCCATGTTTTTGAGGCTCAACAACTCATCCAGCGCATCGGGGGCTATATTTATATTTTTTTGTATTGCTTCCATTTTGAGATATGCGGCGGCTTCTTGTATCGAATTTGGATTGAAAAATCTTACGAACAAGGCGTTATTCGCAGCAGAAAATAGCTCGTAGTAGTCTTTGTCTTTGCTTGTCATGTCGCCCAGAAACCTAAAAACGAATAGTGCATCGTTTTTATCGGCTATGCTTAACAGCTCTTTTAGGTCGTTTTTTGGGATTTTTTTGTCGCTTTTTATCAGAAGTATAAGTTTGTCGCCAAATAGAGAGTTTTGCGAAAGAAAATTTTTTGCATCGGCAAAAGAGTATTCGTCAAAGTACATCTTTAAAATGTCGCACTCTTTGCCTGCCGCACCTATAATCTTTTCCAAATATAGATCCGCAAGGTAGTCGCAAGCGCCAAAAAGCATTGCGGACTTGATTGGTTTGTTTGATTTTAGATGTAAATCAAGCTCTCTTTTATCCATCTGTTTATTGTACTAAAAATGAGTTGTAAAAAAATTGTCGGCTTTTTTACCAAAAAATTTACAAAAAACTTGACATATAAAATATATTTTATTATAATCGGCGTATGTTGTTTAAAAGAAAAAATTTACTTAATTTTTACATTTTGTCCTTTTTTGCTTCAACCACACTCATGGCGGCTCCTGCGTCTATTCAGATCGACGAAAACGAGAATAACTTTATCGTGGTTAAATCAAAAGAAGATTCCGATGTTTCTGGTCAAGAAAGGAGGGATACCGACTTTTTGTCTGCAAGATTTGAAAGAATTTTAAAAGTTGCAAAAGAGCTTATAGGTATCAAATATAAACTTGGCGGCAGTAGCCCGAAGACCGGCTTTGATTGCAGTGGTTTTGTTAGTTATGTCTTCAACGAAGGGGCGGGTATTCAGCTTCCTAGAAGCTCCAGAGAGATGAGGAGCGTAGGCAAGCCGGTAGATCTTAAATCGCTAAAACCGGGCGATTTGATTTTCTTTAAAATAAACACTTCACATGTTGGCATATATATAGGTGACAATAAATTTGTTCACGCCCCGAGTACAGGTAGGTCGGTTTCTGTCGATAATCTGATGAGTTCGTTTTTTCAAAATAGAATTGTAGGCGCAAGAAGAATAATTAACGAACAATAGCGCTTTTTGTTTGCTTCGGTATTGTCACTTTTCTCTTCAGTTATAAGATTCTGATATGTTTAACTTCAATTTTTTTTTAAACTTTAAAGTTTCTTTTAGTTTTCTTAGCATAATATAAGATGTTTAAAATTTAAAGGAGAGTAGATTATGAAGAAACTACTATTTTTAGGCGCTTGTGCCGCTGTTCTTGCTATGGGTGCAAACGCTAGTGCTGACAAAGGTCAAAAACTTTACCTAAAAGCTTGTAAATCTTGCCACGGCAACGGCGTAAAAGGCGCTGCGATGGCAACTCAAGCCGGATGGGATAAATGGTTTGCTAACGGAGCTAAGGCTCTTATTGATAAACACCAAAAAGATCCTAAAGCTGCTGCATACTTTAACGGTGCGTTCAAAGACCACGCAAAAGACCTACATGATTTCTTGAAAGAATACGGTTCTGACAGCGGTAACGTACCAGCTTGCGGTTGATTCGAAGAGTTAATCAAACAAAGTTTTTTGAGGGCTCGCTCGTTTGAGCGGGCCTTTTTTTATGCCAAAAATGTTAGCTTCTGCGGAGTCCGTCAAAAGAGGCTAAGCCTCTTTTGGTTTTGCTTAGTAGTTTTCTTTTACGAATTTGGCTATTCTATCTATCCCTTTTTGTATCGTTGCGCTATCTGTGGCAAAAGAGAATCTAAAATACCCCTCAACTCCAAATCCGACGCCCGGAACGACTGCTACCCCTTCTTTTTCTAAGAGTTCTTTGCAGAATTTCATTGAGTCTTTTTCTATTTTGGAGATGTTTACAAAAAGATAGAATGCACCATCCGGTTTTAGAACACTAAGACCTTCTATAGAGTTGAAGCCCTCAACGCCTATATTCCTTCTTTTTTCAAACTCTACTCTCATTGATTCTATTTCGGCATCTACGTCACCCCTTAATGCTACGATAGACGCTTTTTGCGTAATAGAGTTTATATTTGATGTGCTTTGGGATTGTAGATTATTCATCGCTTTTACAAGTTCCTTATTTGGACTTGCTAAATACCCAAATCTCCATCCGGTCATAGCAACGGATTTACTAAGACCGTTTATTGTGACGGTTCTTTGGAACATATCTTCGCTTATGGAGGCGGCGGAAGTGAATTTCTTGCCGTCATATATAAGTTTTTCATACATTTCGTCCGAAGCGACTATGATATTTGTGCCCTTAAGTACATCTGCTATCGCTTCCAGTTCCTCTTTTGAGTATACGCTTCCGGTTGGATTTGACGGAGATGTTAGAACTATCATCTTTGTTTTTGGGGTTATGAGCCTTTTTAGCTCATCCGCCGTTAGTTTAAATCCAGTGGACTCATCTGTTTTTGGTTCGACTACGATACCACCGTTTAGTCTGGCGAGTTCCGGGTATGTTACCCAGTATGGAGCTGGAATTATTACCTCGTCGCCTTCGTCTATTACTGCGGCAAACAGGTTAAAAAGAGATTGCTTTGCACCGTTGGACGTTATGATCTCTTTTGGCGAATAGTTTAGGCCGTTTTCTCTCTTTAGCTTGTCCGCTACGGCTTGAAGCAGGGGCGCTATACCTTCTACAGCTGTGTATTTGGTAAACCCTTCGTCAAGCGCTTTTTTTGCTTCGTCTTTTATCTTTTGCGGAGTATCGAAATCCGGCTCTCCTGCGCCAAAATTTAGTACGTCATTGCCTTCTTCTTTGAGTCTTTTTGCTAGCGTAGAGATCGCTATGGTTATTGATTCTTGAAGTACGGTAATTCTTTTTGAAAGCATCGAAATCCTTTATTTTTCTAGTGATTTTAGGAAATCCCCGTATAGTTGGGTTAGGTCTTTATCTTTTGTAATTATATCTTTATCGCCTGTAACTAGAGCATTTTCTAGAAGCTCAAGCCGCTTTAGTAGGTATATAAACATCTCGGTATCGATATTTGGTAACTTATCGTGACTATATGGATTTTTATCAGGTCCTTTTTTGATAACTCTAGCCGGTATACCGACCGCAGTAGAGTCCGCAGGTACGTTTTTTATAACCACGGAGTTGGCTCCTATTTTGGAGTTTTCTCCGACTGTTATATTGCCGAGTATCTTGGCTCCCGAGCCTATGACTACGCCGTTTTCTATCGTAGGGTGTCTTTTGCCTTTTGAAAGGTTGACGCCGCCTAGCGTTACTCCTTGATAGATGGTAACATCGTCTCCTACTACCGAAGTCTCACCTATGACTACGCCTATGCCATGATCTATAAATACTCTTCTACCTATCTTGGCGGCAGGGTGTATATCGATATTTGTAAATATCTGGCTGATACCCATTATTATTCTGGCTAACACTTCAAAGTTTCTAATGTACAGTCTGTGAGCTATTCTATGCCAAAAGATAGCCCATAGACCGGGGTAGTTAAAAAAGAGTTCAAGTTTTGAGCGTATAGCCGGATCGCGCTCCAGTACTATTCTAAAATCCTCTTTTATCTGCGCCCAAAGTTTCATTAAAATTGAACCGTCCTAAGGTAGTTGTTTTCGCTCAAATATACATACAGCTCACCCATAATCTCTTTCTTTTTCTCTTCTGAGATTAATCTGGAGTCTGCTATCTTATGCCTTAACCGTATCTCTATCTCTTTGATGTCGTAATCCATATCGTCAAGAATATCGATAAGATTTTGCGCTTGAATAATATCTTTTATCTCGTATCCACCGCTTTCGTCAAACTCTACCGTAGCCTCCGTAGGATGGGTAAAGAGATTGTGCTGCATACCGAGCACCTCTTGATACGCACCGACTTTGAAAAACGCCACAAAATAATCTTCGCTTTGAAGGTCTACGTCATGCAAAAAGAGCGGATTTTTGATATTAAACGTTATCTCGCCGTCAGAATCGCAAGTTATGTCCCATATATTCGCACTTCTGGTCGGCTTTTCGTCTAGCTTGTGTATCGGCATAATAGGGAAGTTCTGTCCAAGTCCCCAATGATCCGGAACGCTTTGAAATATCGAGAAGTTAAGTAGATATTTCTCCTGCAGCGTGTCTTGCAGCGTTTTGATCTCTTTTAGGTATGAGCCGCCGGAGAGGGATATGAACTTTTTAGTGATTAGGTGTAGTAATATCTCCGTATTTGACCTATCTTGCAAGTCTACGTAACCAAGGTCAAATAGCGTCAAAAGCGACTCCATATGGTCTATGGCGTCATGCATGTACTCGCCGGCATTTTTGTCATTCATGCTTTCCAGTAGATCTAACAGCTCTTCTACGAGAGGCGGATTTTGCGGTTTTAGCCTGAGTTCTTTTGATTCGTATTCGTTTGAGAATAGCTCCAATACCGGAGCGACCAGTACGGCGTGGCTTGCCGCTATAAATCTGCCCGATTCCGTGTATATATCCGGTTCGTTAACCCCTTTTGCGGCGGCGATACCTTTCATGAGGTATACGACGTCATTGGCGAACTCTTCAAGCTTATAATTTCTATCCATCTTTTTCGCTTGTTGCGAGTACTCTACGGCTATACCGCCTCCTAGATTTATGGCGTTTAGATTGACGGCGCCGCTCTTTTTGAGCTCGGCGTATATATTTCCCGCTTCTCTAAGCGCTTTTTTGAGCGGGGCTATATCGCCCATTTGGGAGCCTATATGAAAGTGAATCATATTGAATTTTTCAAGCAAGCTTGCGCTTTTTAGCATATCCATTGCCTCTATAAGCTCCGTAGATGTAAGGCCGAATTTTGAGTTGATACCTCCGCTTTTTGCCCACATTCCCATGCCGACAGAGTGTAGCCTCATTCGAAGTCCGATATTTGGCACCGGGTCGCCAAGTCTTTTTGCTACTTCAATGATGAGCTCTAGCTCGTTTATCCCCTCGATTGTAATAGTGATGTTATGCCCCATCTTTGCAGCGATAAAACAGAGGCTTATCATCTCCATGTCTTTAAAGCCGTTGACGGTGATAGGCGCATTGTCGTTATTGTAGGCCATAGCTATAATGATTTCGGCTTTTGAGCCGGCTTCAAGCCCGTATCCATAGGGTTTTCCTAGTTTTACGACCTGCCTTACGAAATTTGGAAACTGGTTTACTTTTAGCGGAAATACGGCGTTGAATTTGCCTTGGTATCCAAACTCGTTAAACGCAGAGTTGAACTTATCGTATATAAGATCTATCTGTTTTTCTATTAAATGCGGGAATCGAAGCAACACCGGACCCTTGTGGCCGTTTTCGCGTATCTCGCGCACTATGTCGACAAGAGAGGGTTTATTGCCGTAGTTTACTTTGACGCAGCCGTCCTCTATGATGAAGCTTTCCTGGCCCCAGACATCTATGCCGTAGTTTATCACTTTACATTTCCTTGAATTTTGCTTTTAAGTTCTGCTACACTCAGGCTGCATTCCTCTTTTGTCTCTAAGTTTTTTAACCAAACACTGCCTTCTTGCAACTCTTTCTCTCCTATGCCTACGAACCAGAGCGCATTTTGTTTGTCGGCAGCTTTGAGATGGTTTTTTGGAGATTTGGCACTATATCCCAAATAAGTTACCGATTCTTGTCTTAGGCGTTTTGATAAATCAAATGCGTATAGCACAGCCTCTTCGCATAGAGGCGCTATATATACGCCGCCTCTTTTTTCTTCGTCTATCGTTATTAAATCGGAAATTCTCTCTATGCCTATCGCAAATCCTACGGCCGGCGTAGCTCTTCCGTCAAGACTCTCTACTAGTTTATCGTATCTGCCACCCCCGGCTATGGAGCTTTGAGCGCCTATTTCTGTAGATATAAATTCAAAAGCGGTTTTGGTATAGTAGTCGAGCCCCCTGACTAAATTTTTGTCTACTTCATATGTTATACCGATTTTGTTCAAGGCTGCTTTTACGCCGTCAAAGTCGCTTTCGCACTCCTCGCATAATACGTCTGTTATTCTAGGTAGAGAGAAAAGTTTTTGCTGGCAGCTTTCGTTTTTACAGTCGAATACCCTCATGGGGTTTGTATTTATACGTCTTTGGCAATCTTCGCAAAGCTCGGCGCTTATTTCGGTTAATCTTTCTACCAGCTCTTTTTTGTACGTAGGCACACACTTGTCGCATCCGAGAGAGTTTAGTTTTAGCGAATATTTTATCCCGAGTCTGTCAAATATCATAGCCGCCATGTTTATAAGGCTAGCGTCCTCTAGATAACTGGACTCGCCAAAAGACTCTATGCCAAACTGGTGAAACTGCCTAAGTCTGCCTTTTTGCGGCCTCTCGTATCTATACATTGGACCAAAATAATAAAATCTGTATTCGCCGCCCGTACGGTCAAGTTTTTTTTCTACGAATGCCCGCACTACGCCGGCCGTGCCTTCCGGCCTCATGCAGACGTCGTTTTCGCCTTTGTCCGTAAATCTGTACATCTCCTTGCCAACAATATCGCTGCTTTCGCCGACGCTTCTAAGAAATAGTCCGGTTTCTTCCAAAATTGGGGTCTCTATCATGCTAAAGCCGTGTTTTTTTGCGGTGTCTACCGCTATGTCTAAAAATTTTTCAAACTTCTTGGCGTCTTCGAAGTGTATATCTTTCATTCCTCTAAGGGCGGTAATCATTGCAGTTTTGCCTTTATTAAGTTATGTATCTCTTCGATGCTTTTTGAGGCGTCGATTTTTTCGTATCTTATTTTGAGGTCGTCGCAAATTTGAGGCATTTTGGCTTGTATTTCAAGCAGCTTTTGTATGCCTTGTCTTTCTATTTCGTCGGCGGTTTTTGAGGAGAGCCTCGATTTTAGCGTTGCTTCGTCCAGCCATAGTATGATGACCAAGTCTGGCAGTATGTTGCCTACGGCAAACAAAGATACGGCCTTTATGTGCTCGTAATCAAACCCTTCTAAAGACGAATATGCAAGCCCAGATACTACCGATCTATCCGAGATTATCGTCTTTTGCCTGTTTGGGGCAACCACCTTTGCGATATGTTCACTCCTATCGGCCAGAAACAAGAAAAATCTGCTTTTTTCGTCGATACCCGGATGGTGTAGGGCGAGCTCTCTTACCTTTGCTCCGAGTTTTGTACCGCCCGGCTCTTTTGTAATGATGAAATCAGAATATACTTTTTTTAAAAGCTCTATCTGCGTAGTTTTGCCGCAGGTGTCTACGCCCTCAAATGCAACATACAAAGTTTTTGCCCTCTATAAAACTGCTAACTTCGGACGGCAGAAGATGCGATGCATTGCCGCCGTGTTTTAGGATCGAGCGCACTACCGACGAGCTAATAAACGCATACTCTAGGCTCGGCATCAAATATACGGTCTCTATATTTGGATTTAGGCTTTGGTTTGCATATCCAAGCTGCAATTCGTACTCGAAGTCGCTAATGGCTCTAAGCCCCCTTATGATGTTCAAAATATCTTTGTGCGCCGCAAAATCAACTAGCAAATTGTCATATGATTCTACTTTTATTCTGGCGTCGTTTTTAAAGCACTCCTTCGCCATAGACACCCTCTCTTCAAGCGAAAAGAGGGGTTTTTTCTCGGAAGATAACGCAACGGCGATAGTTATCTCGTCGAACATCTTTAACGCTCTTTTGACTATGTCCAGATGCCCTAGCGTAAGCGGGTCGAAAGTACCCGGGTATATCGCTTTTTTTGTATTATTCATCGCCCCATCTTTTGTATAAACTATTCTCTATTCCTACCAAATCCATCCAGCGGCCTACCAAAAAACTCTCCATATCTTCTATGTTTTGCTGTCCGCTGTAATACGCAAACAGCGGAGGCGCTATTATTGCACCGACTCTCGATAGCTTTAGCATATTCTCAAGAGCGATCTGTGAAAACGGCATCTCTCTCGGAGCTAAAAGTAGTTTTTTTCTCTCTTTTATAGCTACAGCTGCTACTCTTGTCGTTAGGTTGTCGGCTATTCCGCAAGCTATCTTTGCCAGAGTGTTCATGCTACAAGGCACTACAAACGTAATATCCGCACCAAAAGAACCGGAAGAGGGCGGAGCCTCTATAGCTTCGTCGCTATATCCGTTTTCATACGAAAGCACTTTTTTCGCCGCATCCGACAATATGAGAAATGCCTCGTGTTTTAGACGCAGTTCGTTGTATAGTTTTAATCCAAGCGTCGCTCCGCTTGCTCCGGATACGCATATTAGGGCTTTCATCTAATCTCGACTCTCTCTTTTGAAGCTACGAAAGCTTTTAGGTTTTTGCCGTTTTTGGCTCTGACATTAATGGTATCGTTGATGTCGCCGTCTTCTAACGCCCTTACTTCCATCTCGATCTCTATAGAATCTTGTCTTATTACGGCATATATAAGACTGTTTTTTCTAATTGCCGGCGGCTTTGAAGCGTCTTTTTGCGTAATCACCGTGCCGACGCTTATAAACCTTCTTGTCGATACGCTGCCTAGCTCATCTTTTGTCAAAGGTTTGAAGAATATGTTTTTAAGAGCTATATTCTCTATATTTACGTCTTCTTGGCTTAGAATTTTATCTTTTTGGAGGTTATGTTTTGCTTTTAGCACCTCTAGCAGAGCCTCTATTTCGTAGCGTACAAATACCCTTTTTGTTTCGTTTTTTTCATTTACGAAAATAGCCAAAACAACGCCGCTGTTTTTGCTTAGATTTTGTCTTTGCATCTCTATGGCGCTAAACCTGTAGCCGCTAACGTTTTCCTTGGAGCCCTCTTGCACTTTGATACTTACAATGGCAATTTGCGGATACTCTTTTGTATATTCGTTTTTTATGGCGGACTTTAATTCTGCCTCGGTTTTATCCGAAAAAGCAAAAAGAGCTGCCGCAACGGCCCAGTTAATCAAGAGGCAAATCAGCAACTGTCTCAATTTTATCGCCATACCATACGCCTATCTTTTACCATCTTTATACTCACCCCTAGAAGCCAACTTGCCGTCTTCGCTAAACTCTCTCCACAATCCGTTCTCAAAACAGTTTTTATAGGCGCTGCGCTCCTTTAAAAATCCGTTAGGGTGGTAAAACTCTGCCTCGCCTTCTAGAACTCCTTTTTTGTAGCGAATGGTTTTTTTGATTTAGTGTCCAGAGGCTAATTTGGGTGATTTTAGTTTTTTTTTGGTAAAAACGCAACAATATCAGGATATTAGACGGGTTTTTTTGAATGAAAATTTGCACCTTTGATGGTAGTTTTACTCTTTATGACGAACTGTTTGACGAGTGTTATCATAGCGTCTCGGACGGCGCGCTAAACGAGACGCTGCAAAAACACGTAATTCCGGCTTTTAATGCGGTGGCAGGCGGGAAAAAAGAGATAAATATTTTGGATATATGCTTTGGGCTTGGATTTAACTCACTTGCTACGATATGGTACGCAAAAAATAACTACCCAGGCTTAAAGATAAATATATTCTCCCCGGAGATGAATCTAGCTCTCGTGCAAAGCCTTCGGACATTCGAATATCCAGAGCAGCTTTTGCAGGACGGGATAGTGGATGCGCTCGCATTGAGTCAGTATTATGCGGATGAGGACTATTCCGTCGAGGTTGCGATAGGGGATGCCAGGGAGATTTTGAAGCAAAAAGAGGCGTCATTTGATATAGTCTATCAGGATGCTTTTAGCCCAAAAAAGAACCCAGAGCTTTGGACGATAGAGTATTTTTCGGATATCAAGAGACTTTTGGCAAAAGAGGCCGTTATAACTACATACTCCAAGGCTACTCCGGTGAGACTCGCATTGTACGAACTAGGCTTCAATCTGTATGAGCATCCACGGGGCAGCGTAAGAGGTGGAACTATCGCTTCAAATTTCGATACAAAAGGTTTGCAAAAAGTTGATATGCTAACGAAGATAAAAAATGCGCCAAACTCAAGGGCGCTCAGAGATCAAGATAAAGGATAACCGGCGTGGGAAAAGAGGATAGGATAGTAAGATTTAGCGTCTCTTTGGAGCAGTCGCTTTTTGACTATATAGAAAACGACGTCTTAAAGACCGGATATACTTCCAGATCCGAGTTTATAAGAGATTTGATACGCCAAAAAATGGTTGATAGAAAATGGGAGAAGGAGAGCGAATGTCTAGGGGTTTTGACTATTCTCTACGACCATCACTACAACGAGCTTTCTGATAAGATGGTGGAAATTCAACACGGACATCTTCTAAACGTCACTTGTACGCTGCATATGCATGTTACGCATCATGACTGTTTGGAGGTTATCGTAATCAAGGGTAGCCCTGCCGAAATCGAGAGAATAGCGGCTCGAATATCTGGGCTCAAGGGTGTCAAGCATGCCCAGCTGTCAAAAACGGCGGTTGTCTAGTTGCCTACCAAGAATGCGGCAAACTCTTTTTTGCTGACGTCAAAAATAGAGTTTTGAAACTCATCCAGCGAGCTTTCCAGAAGCTCTTTTTCAAAGCTTCTATTTTGTCCATTTACTTTAACTGTGACGGTCTGTACGCTCTTTTTTATTTCAACGTTCCTATCCGAGTAAACCGCAAGCGAATATGATATGGTCGCCGCTAATCCTTTTTCATAGGATGGAAAAAAGTATAAAAAGCTGCCGTTGCGCTCTTTGGTTTGCGTAACGGCTACGGATGTTATTCGTAGCTTTAAGATGCCTTTTTTGAATTTCGTAAAATATATCGTATCTGCGGCTCTCTTTTGGATTCCATTCGAGACAGCCTCGGCCAAATCTTTCTCTCCGCTTATGTGGCTACTTGTCGTTTCTATTGATAAAGATGAGAGATTAAACAGCGGTTTTTTATTTATTATGGCGCTATTTGTAGATGTGATTTGCTTGCTCACACATCCAGCCAAAAGCAGTATTAAAAACGCAACTTTAAAAACTTTTTTCATACTCGAAACTGCCCGCAAATGCCTGCGACA